>JASLZV010000439.1 GCA_030754715.1 Phycisphaerae bacterium | reverse complement strand
GGCCATGATCGACGCCGTGAGGGAATTCAACGGGGAGAACTGACATGGTAACGACCATCAAAACTTTTGTTATCCATCCGGCTTCGGATCAGCAAAACCTCAATTCATGAGCTACGAATTAAACCAACTCTACGATTCAGTCATCACTGGCGACAACAAGACCTCCCACGCCATCACCGAACAGGCCCTGGCAGAAGGAATCGATCCAATGAAACTGGTAAACGACCACATGATGCCGGCCATGGACGAGGTGGGACGGCGATTCGAGATGAACGAATATTATGTCCCTGAACTGCTTCTCTCCGCACGGGCGATGAAAGCCTCAATGGCGCTCATCCGCCCGCTGATGATCCAGTTCGATATGGAACCGATAGGCCGGGTGGTCGCCGGCACCGTCAAGGGCGACCTGCATGACATCGGTAAAAACCTCGTGGCTGCCATGCTGGAAGGCGGAGGGTTCGAAGTGTTCGACCTTGGCACCGATGTGGCCCCCGAGCAGTTTGTGGAGGCAGTCCGGGAACACAATGCCGATATCGTCGCACTCTCAGCCCTGCTGACCACGACCATGCCATCGATGAAACTGACTATCGATGCATTCACCGCCGCCGGCATTCGGGACCAGGTGAAGGTTTTTGTGGGAGGTGCCCCGGTGAATCAGGAATTCGCCGACGAAATCGGGGCTGACGCCTACAGGGACAATGCCGTCAGCGCAGTCGCCCATGCCAAGCAATGCATGAGGGTCTCAACCTGACCCCA
>JASLZV010000438.1 GCA_030754715.1 Phycisphaerae bacterium | reverse complement strand
CTCCTTATTTGTTATGACAAATTATAAAATCTTCAACTATAACATTACACAACTTATGAAAGATCTGCATTGTACTTGACTGCCAGCCCGGAGATATATTAGAATACAGGCCGGATGAAGAGGAGGCAGAAGATTCGAAGTAAACCAACCCATCGGGTTATGAGACTGACCTAAGTCCACAAATAAAACCCGTCAATAAGACGGGTTTTATTTGTAGCGGGGGCAAGATTTGAACTTGCGACCTCCGGGTTATGAGCCCGACGAGCTACCAGACTGCTCTACCCCGCGATCATTAATTTTTCTTTATAAAAAGCGCCGGCAAAATTAGTCAATAAGGTTTACCTGCGCAAGACTCACTTGGCATAAATTTCCACAAAAACCGCCAGATGATCCGAATACCCACCCAGCAGATGATTCCCGGCCCAAAATCGAAACGGGTAATGGGCATACTTACCTTCCTGCTGCCGGTACTTCGGCTTATCCAGAATAGCTGCTGGCCCGGCTGTTAGTCCCTGGTCATCCTGCAAGCCGGCACTGATAATCATCTGGTCCAGAAAATTATCCTTGCCTCTATAAACATATGTTCCCACTTGTGGTTGACCCATGAGCGGTTCCATCAAGCTGGTCATATCAACAGATTTAAGTATGCGCACGTTTTCATCTGTGGGTTCTTCATTGAAGTCACCTATAAGCAATATTTCGGCATCTGGATCATTGGATAAAAGATCTGCCACTTCGTTGGCCAGCAGCCTGGCTGTTGCTCGCCGTTTTGGAATC
>JASLZV010000437.1 GCA_030754715.1 Phycisphaerae bacterium | reverse complement strand
GGTTTTGTCGATAAGGATGTCATCTTCAAGCTGAAAGCTGTCTTCCTTAAGAAAATGATTTGGCAGGCAACCCACTGAAATGACATACTTTAGAATACAAATTGCTCTAAATTGTACTCATTTCATTTTATTCAGTATTATTGAAAAAGCAAGTAAAACTTGAGCTATATGAAAATACTACTTAAAGAGGTGACTAAGATTCTCTGGGGATGAATGTTTTTGAATATCTGCAATAAAAAAGGGCTTAGAACAAAGTCCTAAGCCCTTTCATGAAATGGTAGCGGGGACAGGATTTGAACCTGCGACCTCCGGGTTATGAGCCCGACGAGCTACCAAGCTGCTCTACCCCGCGTCTCAATTATTCCATATTATATCAGCAAGCATAATCTGTCAAACAGAAATTTTATAAAATTACCCAACTTTATTCTGACAAATTTACGTAATATGTTCTGGTAGAGGCAGTGATTAAATATACGGACAAACGATATAAGCAAGATTTTTCAATATCCTGATTATCCTGTAAATCCTGTCTAAGAAGTTCTTATTACATCCTCTCAGGCGCCTTGAGGCCGAGGATGCTTAGTCCGTTCTTTATGACCTGCCTGATTGAATCAACTAGCAAGATCCTTGCCTTTTTTAACCCTTCATCATCAATGAGTATCCTGTGATGCTGGTAGAATCTGTTGAACGTACTGCACAGATCAAGCAGGTATTTGCTCAGTATCGATGGTTCACAGTTTTGTGCAGAGCGTATTATGGTTAATGGGAAGGATTCGAGTTTCTTGACTAATAATAGCTCGT
>JASLZV010000436.1 GCA_030754715.1 Phycisphaerae bacterium | reverse complement strand
CTCCCATTTTATCCCGACGTTGTGGCCGAATGGCTCAAGAAGAGGCATCCCTTTGATCACCCACGTGAATCGCTCGTCATCATCCCTTAACTGACCCCCTCCCGGTGAATTGATCCAGGGATTGTGAGAGAATCCAGACGGCCAGAGGCCGGAAAGGATTCTCGATGAAGAAGCGACATAGTACGGACCAGATCGTGAAGAAGTTGCGTCAGGCGGACGTGGAACTGGGCAAGGGGGCTCGGGTGCCGGACGTCTGCCGGCAGTTGAGCATCAGCGAACAGACGTATTACCGCTGGCGGCAGAAGTACGGGGGCATGGCTCCGGCGGTGGCGAAGCAGTTGCGGGCGCTGGAGAAGGAGAATGGGCGTCTGAAGCGTCTGGTGGCCGACCAGGCCCTGGACATCCAGATCCTGAAGGAGGCGTCCCGCCCAAACTTGTAGGCCCCGAGCGACGCCGCAGGACCGTTGAGAAAGTGCGTCGTCGCTTGGGGCGTGAGCAGGTTTCGGAACGCCGGGCATGCAGGACGTTGGGTCAACCGCGAAGTACGCAGCGGTATCGGCCGAAGCGTCCGGACATGGATCGGCGGTTGCTCAGGGAAATGCGTCGCCTGGTAGCGAACTACCCGCGCTATGGCAGCGAGCGTGTCCATGAGGTCCTTGTCGGTACGGGGTGGCGCGTGAACTTCAAGCGTGTCCACCGTCTGTGGAAGCTGGAGCACCTTCAGGTGCCCAGGAAGCAACGGAAACGGCGTCGTTTGCCGGGGCGTAGCGCGAACGGCTGCGTGCGTCACCGGGCGAAGTA
>JASLZV010000435.1 GCA_030754715.1 Phycisphaerae bacterium | reverse complement strand
GAACGTGTCGGTTACCGTCGTTTCGGTGGCGACCGCCTCGTACCAGTAGCCGTCGTAGTCATTGTTGGTCAACGAGGTCGTGGTGTTGGTAGTTGTTTCGGTTCCTGTTTGTGCGGTTCCGGTCGAAGTAGAGATTGTTTCTGAGACGGTCGTGGTAATCGTCCCGTAGGTGTAGGTCGGCATATAGACGGGCGGCGGGGGCGGTGCTAACTCATCGGCGTCAATGAATCCCGGTAGCACTTCATCGGCATCGTCGGCACTTATTTCACCTGACTCTACAGCGTCGGTATAGATGTCCCAGCCGATGAACCCGATGGGTGGTGGCCCCCAGTCGTCAAAGTAGGCCGGGTTATTGGTTCGGTCGTAGTCGTCCCAAGTTTCATACCCCCCGGGGGCATCAGCACAGGCTGAGGTGCCACGACACTCTTCGAACCGGTCCCAGGACGGCTCGGGGTCCGGCTCGGGGTCCGGCGCTATCGTTGCTGTCGGCGGGGTAGTCGTGGTAGTCGGTAGTTCTTCTACCTCAGGCTCTTCATCAACCTCAGGCTCCTCTTCTACCTCGGGCTCTTCCTCGACCTCAGGTTCTTCTGTTTCTGAATCCGGTTCTTCTTCTACCTCTGGTTCTTCTACTTCTTCAGAAGGCACCTCCTCTTCATCCACTTGCTCCTCATCCACTTCTTCCGTTTCAGGAATAGAGCCGTCGGATTCTGAGTCCTCGTCACCGGGTTCGGGCCATTCTGCCTCCAAGTCTTCGTCGTCCTCTTCAGTATCCCATTCTTCAACTGGCTCAGGCTCCGGTTCCGGCTCAGGCTCTGGTTCTGCAAGTGCTAGTGGCTCCGGCTCA
>JASLZV010000434.1 GCA_030754715.1 Phycisphaerae bacterium | reverse complement strand
AGGGAATAAGATACGGCGAACTAATCTCCCCACTCATCAAAGCAGTACAGGAACTCACCACTCGGGTCGAAGCACTAGAGGGGTAGTAAGGTAAAATCTGGTAATGGACACAATCAAATTCCCCATCCGATTCGACTCAAGCGGATTGGCTAAACTGCGAGAAAAATCAAGCGACTACTATAAGCAGTTGCTTACACTCGCCATCCTCACCGAACCCGGTCGTCTTCCGCTGACTCCAGCCTTCGGTATCAATGATCCAACATTTACAAGCCTAGACAAGGGCCAGTTCGTGATCCAGGCTGCACGGTATGTGCCGGAAGTAGTCATCACCGGGATCGACGCCGAGGTAAGCCCAGAAGAGGAAGTTGCCGTCGTATTCGGATTTAAGGTACGAGACTAATGCCCGCTGATTTCAGTAGATATGTAGATCTAACCGCGTATGACGCCGACCCAACAGATATTTATCTGGGGGCACTTCGGCTAGCGCGACTGACCCTTCCCGAATTCCGCCTACGTCAAGGGACCGTCGAAGACGCCCTTTTCCAGGCATGTGCGTACATGCAGGCACTCAACGTGGCAGCGATAAATCGCGTCCCCAATCGTCTCATGGAGGGGATTGCCAGAATAATCGGAGTAGCCAGAGAGGAAGGCACTCGGTCACGCGTCAATATCGCTGTGACTCTCAACGAGATTCCCGAAGTTGGGCTTCCGTTCAAAATCACCAAGTCAAATGCGTTCACATATGCGGTTTCATATCCGAGTGGAGATGTCCATTATCCATTTATGACAACCCAACTTGAAACCTTTTCGACTGCTACCGTTCGTGTCGCATCTACCGCGAACGCAGCACTCGCTAGCGACCTCCAGGTTGGTGACGTA
>JASLZV010000433.1 GCA_030754715.1 Phycisphaerae bacterium | reverse complement strand
GACCGCCTCGTCCAGATGCGGAACGACGATGACACGATTGCGGATGCAATACTTGATGCACTGCATGGCGAGTGCTTCTGACGAGCCTTGCCCGTCACCGCAGACGCCACCGTCGCTGACCCAAATGACAGGAGAGTTGGAACGTTGCTTGTGGGCGACGCCCCATTCAATCGCTGGCAGGTCGACGCCGTTGCCTTGCCCGGTGAAGGGTAGTTCCTCGCACATGCGCCCCTTGTCGGCCAGCACCCAAGCGTTCGGCGAGTTCGCCCCACGATCGGTGTAGCCAAGCACGGTGACGCCGGGAGCAGCCTGTAGAATCTCACGAATCTGCTTTTTGGTCAGGTCCATCGAACCGGAGCAGTCCAGCACCATGACTCCACCCACGCCCTTGATCGTGCGATCGAAGATACGCATTTCAGGATCGGTCAGGTAGCGATGCAGCCGACGAGGATGGCGACCCGTGTTCGACGGGACGCGCTTCTTGCCAATCGTGCCGGGAACGAGAACCGTGAGAGGAAGTTTCTCAACACGAAGTTCGCCCCAACGGGGAATGTCGTAGTGATGCTCGTCGGGAGTGATGCCCTTGAGTCGTTCACCGAAGCCTTCCTGTTTGGTCAGGTCGACCGGGCCGATGTTCGTGTGCTTGAGTTGGCGACCCGCCGTGGGGATGCCCTCGCCGTCGGCGTTCTCGTCGCCGTCGGTGGAAACGAGAACCGATGCGCCGTCCTCTCCATCGGGATTCTCAGCCTTCTCAGGCTCAGGCTCCGGTGGGGGCGGTGGCTCCTGCTCTGCGATGCGATCGATCCATTCGGCGATGCGCTCTGTAGTGGCGAATCCCATCGGTGCGATGCCCGTGTCCTCATGGACGACGGTCGAAGCAAGT
>JASLZV010000432.1 GCA_030754715.1 Phycisphaerae bacterium | reverse complement strand
ACGCGAAGATTCGGACAGGGCAGAAGGTAGTTCTGAAAGTTCGTGTTGTAATTCCAGATCGAGACTTTGTCCGTCAGCTCCGCCCATCCGGACAAGTCCTGACAAAATCGCACATTCGTCTCGCAGTTTGGATCGTTGATCGGGTGGATCAGACAACACTCGATGCTGCACAACTGAATCTGCACATTCGAGCGGGGCTTCAGCGTTTTGGGCGGTTGGCGGGTGTACCAGTAACTGAGCGTGCCGATCCACACGTCAGGGTGCTGCTCGCCCACTTCGTCGGCGACGCTGTTCACGAACGTCAGCAGCGACCCCATCGGTGTTCCCTCCGGCCCGTCGATGGCAGCGCACTTGTCACAACGGCAATACTTGTCATTGTCGTTCTGGCTGACGGAAAAATTCCTGCGATGAGGTTCGGCTTCGATCTCGGCAAGGACCTTCTGAGTCACAATGCGAAGCACCTGAGGGTTGGTCAGGCATGGCTCGTTGCCATACGCATCATTCTTAACCTGTGCGCGACGCTTGCCATCGATCAGACAATAGTATTCAGGGTGCTCTTCGCCATACTGTTTTGAGTTGATCTGCTGTGCGAAACTGTGATTAATGTTGATCAGCCCTGCGATGCCGCCGAGCTTTTCGTCGTTCGTGACGGTATTGACGCGCACACGTGCGGCGAAATCCATGTTCCGGTTCAACTCGCCGTAATAGCTCCATCGCATTGCCAGCGGCGGATGATAAAAACGATCGACGGGCCCGACGATGCGCCAATCGCCGACCGGCGGCACGTGCGTGTGGTCGACCGTAAGAAAACGCACGCCCAGGTAGTCTTCGAGAAACACATACACGCCGTACAGCGTGCCCCGCGGGCGACCGCCCGCGATCGCAATGTTGCC
>JASLZV010000431.1 GCA_030754715.1 Phycisphaerae bacterium | reverse complement strand
CCCAACCATCGCTGTTTTTGAGCGCCTTGGGGTATGGGAACCCGCATTTCCCCGCGAATTCTCTTAGCGCAACGTCGGCCAATGAGATCGAAGCGTGACTGACAAGGAGGAAGATAGCGAAACAACCGGAAATCCTACGCAAATCGGCTTGCCTGTACGGGTAGGCCAACACTCCTGTTCACGGTCCCGACAATCACCTTCCGGTAGATCCCATCATGAGCAATGTATCTATGATGTGGATGTCAATCACATCAAGTCCGCTTCTGCAGGCCACTCATGTAACCTGAGCAGTTCAGCTTCGAGCGGAACGGCCTTCGATTCATCCCAAAAGGCGTAAACGGAACATGGCTTGGTCCGCGCATGATGCGCCGATACGCTTGCCCGGACCATCATCCCTCTGCGAGTGGCCGGTAGATCGATCGTTAATGCTTGACGCAACAATGGATATCAGTAAGAATCCCAAAGTTCAGGTTCCGAAATAGAAGCGATAGTAACCCTTAAAGAAACGAGGACGCGATTGCAATGCATACCGGAATAAACTTGGCGCCGCCAGTATTTGAGCTTGGGCTGAAGGCCTACCTTTATGGCCAAAAAGCCCTGGCCTTGGCAAGGGCCGCCGACAGGATCAGCGAAAAATATCAAATCAAAATCATTTTCACCCCGCAATACGTTGATATTCCAAAGATAGCGCGAGAGACCGAAAACCTGCTCGTGTTCGCACAGCATCTCGACCCTGTTAAAGCGGCAAGAGGCAACGGCAGCGTGTTGGCTGAGGCGGTCAAAGAAGCCGGCGCCGCCGGGGTACTGCTGAATCATGTCGAAAAAAGACTTACGCTGAGTAAAATTTCCAGGACAATCAAAAGAGCCGACGAAGTAGGTTTACTCAGCATGGTGTGCGCTGATTCACCCCAGGAGGCAGCCGCCGTCGCGCACC
>JASLZV010000430.1 GCA_030754715.1 Phycisphaerae bacterium | reverse complement strand
TAACTGGCTTGCCCCACCTATCGATAGAGGCTAAGCGCGTCGAGAAGCTGGACTTTCCAGGTGCTCTCCGCCAGGCCCAAGCCAACTCGCCGCCTGATGCTATTCCCGTTGTCATCAATAGGCGTAATCGCCAAAAGATCGAGGACGCATACACACTGATCCGCCTCGAAGATTTCATCGAGCTATATCTGGCTTGGCTTAACTCCACCTCCATTAGCTCCGATGGCTGACTGCACTGATTGCAACGGCGCGTGCTGTAAGCGCGTAGACCTAAAGACACACGAAATCATAAGATGCCAATACCTAACAGACGAGGATCTATGTGGCATCTACGATATACGACCCATAGCCTGTCGCTTAGATGATACATTACCAAAAGAAGCTGGCTTAATCCACTGCGCTGTCGCTAAGTGTTCAATAGGAGAGCGCATCCCATGGTAACGTACCTGCCGACCCCAAGCCAAAACAAACTGCGGAGGCTTTTACGGAAGCAGGCTAAGGCTAAGTGATTGTATTTTAAGGGTTTGCGGAAGCCTGCGGAGGCTTTTACGGAAGCAGACTTGAGCTTCCGTTTTGGTCTGCGGGACGCCAAGCCATTTTTCCTACCATCAAACTCTGTTTTCACCACTTTTTTTGCACTTCTTACCACTGTCGGACTGTTTATTTTTATTTTGATTAGTGGTTTAATAGCTGTATTATGGGATTATTGGACTGTTTAGCAATTGTGATATTTCTGGAGGCGCGTGGAGAACCGCTTCAGGGGCAAATAGCTGTGGGGCAAGTGGTGATGAACCGTGTTTCATCAGAAAAGTATCCGGATTCGATTTGTGCGGTTGTTGAGCAACCAGATCAATTTGCTTTCAATTTGAGCAAAACCCCCTCCACTGCCGCCTATTTTGTCGCGTTGTCCTTGCCCCACCACAAAGACTTGGTTGGTGGGG
>JASLZV010000042.1 GCA_030754715.1 Phycisphaerae bacterium | reverse complement strand
TGGCATCGATGATCGACTACATCAACGCGAATTTCGACAGGCACATCATCACCATTGAGGATCCGATCGAGTACTACCATCCCCACAACAAGTCAATGGTGAACCAGCGAGAGGTGGGGACCGACGTACCGAGTTTCTCCGAGGCGCTCCGCCGCGTACTGCGCATGGACCCGGACGTGGTGCTGGTGGGCGAACTGCGCGACCTGGAGACGATCAGTGCAGCCCTGCGAGCGGCCGAGACGGGGCACCTGGTGTTCGGCACGGTGCACACCACTACCGCCCAGGGCACCGTGACGCGAATCGTAGATCAGTTCCCGGTGAATCAACAGGAACAGGTTCGCATTCAGTTGGCCGCGTCACTGATCGCCGTGCTGTGCCAGGCTCTGGTTCCGCGCAGCGACATCCGCGGGCGGATTGCCGCATTCGAGTTCATGATGGTCACAAACGCCATTGCCAATCTCATCCGTGAAAACAAGGTGTTCCGCATACCAAGTTCTATCCAGACCGGCAAACGATTCGGAATGCAACTGCTGGACGACCACCTATTGGAACTGTTCAAGCAAAGCAAGATCTCGGCGCAGGAGGCAATCGACCACAGCCACAGCCCATCGCAGTTGCAAGAGAAGATCGTGGCAATCACAGACGGACAGCCGACACTGGAGACGTCCGCCACAGAAAGTTGAGAAACCCCGCATGGCCAGAACACTGGAAATAGACACTCAAGAGTTACGGGGCCGGCCCATCGGGCGCGTGCTGGTCAAGATGGGTGAAGTTACCCGCGAGCAGGTGCAAGAGGCCCTGGACGTGCAGAAGGAAAAGGGCGGGCCGCTCGGGCAAATTCTGGTAGACTTGGGCCACATAGACGAATCAGTGCGGACGATGTCGCTGGCCTACCAGATAGGGATGGAGCCGGTGGACTTGGCAACCACCGAGATTTCTCGGGATGTCATTCAGCTGATTCCCCCGCAGATGGCCAACGCGTATAAGATCATACCGCTGGAGTACGACGAGGCCACCAAACACCTCCAGGTGGCGATTGCCTCGGCTGACAACTTCCGTGCCACCGACGATCTGCGGACACTTATGGGATTCGAAGTTACGGCCCGTATCGCACACCCCAAGCAGCTCCAGGCGGCTTTGCTGAAGTATTACGACGTGGAGCCGGAGTCCATCGGCGACCTGATCAACGAAATCGTCGGGGACGAGCACCTGACCGCCGTCCTGGAACAGCGTGACCAGAGTATCGACCTGGAGGAACTGAAGGATTTGGCCGACTCTAATCCGGTCAAACGCTTGGTGAACATGGTGCTCTTGGAGGCGATCCGAAACCGCGCTTCGGACATTCATTTCGAGCCGTTCGAGAATGAATTCTTCATGCGATACCGCATTGACGGTCTGCTTTACGAAATGCTGCCTCCGCCGCGGTCAATCGCCATGGCGATTTCCTCGCGAATTAAGGTTATGGCGAATCTGGACATCGCCGAGCGGCGGTTACCACAGGATGGGCGCATCGAGTTGGTGGTTGGGGGCCGCCCGGTGGACCTGCGTGTCTCGGTGCTGCCGACCATGTTCGGCGAGTCGGTGGTGATGCGTGTACTCGACCGCGGAAACGTAAGCCTCGACCTGGAACGCATCGGAATGCGCGAGGACGACTTACAGCTGTTCCGGGAACTGGTCCACCGTCCCAACGGCATTGTGATCGTCACCGGACCCACCGGGTGCGGCAAGACCACCACGCTGTATGCGGCCCTGAACGAACTGAACGACCCGGCGACGAAGATCCTTACCAGCGAGGACCCCGTAGAGTACGACATCGACGGTCTGATCCAGGTGCAGGTCAATCCGGATATCGGCCTGACGTTTGATCGGTGTCTCCGGCACTTCCTGCGGCAGGACCCCGACATTGTGCTGGTGGGCGAGATTCGCGACCTGCAAACGGCAGAGATTGCCGTACAAGCGTCCCTGACCGGCCACCTGGTATTCTCCACCGTGCACACCAACGACGCCCCATCGGCCGTGGCGCGGCTGCTGGACCTCGGCCTCGAACCGTTCCTGGTGACCGCGACGATTGAAGGCTTAGTAGCGCAGCGCCTGGTGCGGACCATCTGCACTCGGTGTAAGGAAGAGTTTACGCCCACGCAGGAGATGCTCCTGGAACTGGAATTGAAGCCGGAGGACGTGTCGGGGCGGACCTTCTATCGCGGTGCCGGCTGCGACTACTGCCGGAGCACCGGCTACAGCGGGCGAATGGCAATCTTCGAAATCATGCTGTTCGACGATCGCATTCGCGAGTTGATCATGAAACGCAGCAGCACCAACGTGCTTCGCGAATCCGCCCGCAAACGAGGCATGCGGACGCTGCGCGAGGCGGGCCTGTTATCGATTTACGACGGGCAGACGACCATCGAAGAGGTGGTCGCCCAGACACTCAGCGAGGAAATGGAATAACGCCGCGGCAAGCGGCCACGGGAGTATGCCATGCCTACTTTCACCTACGAAGCCATGAACAGCGTCGGACAGCCCGTCAAGGGAAATGTCGAGGCCGCCAGCAGCGACGAAGCCATCGCCAAGGTTCGGGCCAAAGGCAACTTCCCCACCAAGATCAAGAAAAAGGTCGGGCGCCGCGGCGCCAAGGCCACCCCGGAAGCGGCCACTCAGGCCGGGGCCCGGAAGCGGTCGGTCGGACGCGTGTCGGCCAAACTGCTGGCTCAGTTTACCCGCCAACTCTCGACGCTGGTGAATGCGGGCCTGCCCATCGTCCGGAGTCTGGAGGTTCTGCAGGATCAACAGAAGCCCGGCCCGCTGCGTGTGGCGATCCGCATGGTCAAGGAGGACGTCACCGACGGGTCGTCGCTGTCGGACGCAATGAAGCGGCATCCCAAGGCCTTCGACAAACTCTATACCAACATGGTCCGCGCGGGGGAACTGGGCGGCGTACTGGACGTGATCCTACAACGCCTTTCTGAATTCATGGAGAAGGCCGAAAGCCTGAAGCGGAAAGTCAAGGGCGCCATGGTTTATCCTGTCGCCGTGATTACTTTCGCCATTCTGATCGTAACTGTACTGATGATCTTTGTAGTGCCGCAGTTCGAAAAGATATTCTCCGACATGGGCCAGAATCTCCCGGCAATCACCCGGTCCTTGCTGAACATCAGCTCCTGGATTAGCAAAGACGGCGGGTGGGCAGTCATCCTCGGCTTCCCGTTCGGCCTGTTCCTGTTGATCAAACTGTTGAAGCAATCCAGCGCCGGGGCGATGTTCGTGGATCGGGTGAACTTAAACATCCCGATTATGGGGAAGATCATCGCCAAGACGGCCGTCGCGCGGTTCTCGCGGACTCTGGGAACGCTGCTGGCGGCAGGCGTTCCGATTCTCGAGGCGCTGCACATTACGCGAGAAACATCGGGTAACGAGGTGTTTGCACGAGCCATACACAAGGTGCACGGGGCGATTCGCGAGGGCGAGAACTTCGCCACGCCGCTGAGGCAGACCAGGGTCGTCGATCCGATGGTGGTCAACATGATCGACGTCGGGGAGGAAACCGGCGAACTGGATAAAATGCTCAGCAAGATAGCCGATATCTACGATGACGAGGTCGACACCATGGTGGCGGCAATGACCTCGCTGATGGAACCGGTTCTCGTGGTCACGCTGGGCTGCATCGTCGGGTATATCGTGGTGGCCCTGTTCATGCCGATGGTTGGCATGCTGGATGTCATGCAGGGGGGATAAACGCTCCGGTGGGAGAAACGCTGATGGAAAAACGGACATGCCAATGGTCGCAGAGGTCCCTGCGACAGCGACCGGGCGACCCGCGCGGATTCACCCTGGCGGAACTGCTGGTGGTCATCACGATCATCATGCTGCTGGTGGCCATCGTGGTGCCCACGGCTAACCGGGCCATCGCCGGATCCTACGCAGCCCAGACACTGAGTTACATCAAGGGATTGCAAACGGGCATAGCCTCCTACAAGCGCGATACCGGCTACCTGCCGGGGGAAAACGTTCAGGAAACAAGCTCCTCTTTCCCCGGCGACGCCCGCAGCGGCCTGGACAGCGAGACGTACACCGGCAGCCAGGTGCTGGCCGCCTGCATGTTCTGGTATGGCTACTCCGGTATTAGCAGTCCCAATCTCCGTCGCGACCTGACGCTGGCATCCTATCCCTACAGGCAGAAGTTCTACAGCACCTACTACTACGACACGGAGAATTCGAAGAATCCCAGAAACACGCTGCTCACAAAGGGCAATTGGCAGAACGTTCTGTCCGACGGCTTCCCTATCTACGCGGCGATGCCGATCTGTTACTACCTTTCCCGGAAGGGCCAGACCGGCCCAGGACAGTTCCACTATGACGACAACGCCGCACACATGTACTACAAGTCCACTCCAACCAGCAGTTTAGTCTCAAAAACTGCGGCGGCAAACCAGAGCCAGATGAACACCTGGGTGGAAAACCATTCCCAGGAGGGCACCCCGGTGATTAACGATGGAAGGTATCTGCTTATCGGCGCCGGCGCGGACAGAAAATACTTTACCAGCGACGACACCCTGAACCGCTAGGAACACGGCATTGAACGCAAGGAATCGTGGACATTCCGATCGGGCCTTCCTCGCGACCCGAAGAAGGCAGGGGCCCGGGGGATTCACTCTCGTGGAGATGATGGTTGTGATATTTGTGATTGGCCTGTTGCTGACCTTCGGCGTGCCCGGGGTGATGCGGATGCAGACCAACGCACGTGCTCGCGCCACCCAGGCCACAGTGCATATAATCGACAAGGCCGTGCGGATGTATCACGGCAAGCACGGTGATGAGTACCCCGAGGACAACTCCACCCTCGTGCAGTGCCTGACGGGCTACAGGGACAACGACCGCAAGGAGGGGTACGGCTACCGCCTGGAGACCCGGGGGGTGGTGTACGGCCCGTGGAACGGAACGGAAAAAATCCCCACCCGCACCCGCGGCAGCAACCCGCCGCACTTCGTGGATTCCTTCGGGTACGAGATAGACTACCGCACGTTCGACACCGGCATCGAATACTTCAAGACCGGAAAGGCCGGAGGGCCCGAGTACTTTCGCCGCGATTACTGGGTCCGCTCGCCCGGACCGGACGGAGTATTCAGCGATAACCTCCAAGGCGACGAACTCACAACGACAGATGACATAACGAATTACTTCGGCTTTGAGGAGTGATGCAAATGCATGACGCCACAACAAAGCGCTCCGCAGGTGGACTCCGCCGCGGCGCGTTCACCCTCGTCGAACTGCTGGCCGTAATGCTGATCCTGGCGGTTCTGTTGGCGTTAATCGTCAGCATTACCCCCTACGTGCGCAACGCGGCCGCCGTCAGGAAAACAAAGATCGGCCTGAAGATCGTCGGCAGCGCCCTGGACGTCTATTTCGACGCCAAAGGCAAGTACCCGGACGAGGACGACGACATCGTGCAATTGATGAACATCCTGGCCAACCACCCCAAGACCCGGCATATCGTCGGCGCCCTGCCGAAAGACGTATGGGGAGGCAAAGACCACGCCCTCCTGGACGGGTGGGGTATGCCGGTCAGGTATTTATGGGCGGACGGAATAGGGAAAAAGCCCGTCTTGATCTCCGCCGGGCCCGACGGAGGGATGGTCGGGACTTACAGCTACCAGGACAACATACGATCGGACTCTATCTGAGGACAAACTAAAGGCTTTGGATGTTTTGATATTGTGAGCCGGGAATCAGGGAACGAAAAACGAACAATGCCGTCGAGGCCGGCCGGACAAGCGTCAACCACCGGCCACCGATGAAAGGTTTGGAGCTGAACCATGGCCATACCCACCGGAACAGCCTGTAACGCCTGCTCGCCGGACCGCGGAAACCTGCCAGGGGCCGCAGCGGGATTCACTCTGCTTGAAGTGGTGGTCACCATCTCCGTGATCGTCCTGGTGGCCTCCATGTCCCTGCCGACTATCTCGCACATGCTGACCGCCGGGGCAGATGCACAGGCGTACAACATCCTTGCCGCCCAGTTAGTTTCGGCGCGGGCCTCGGCCATCACCAAAAACAATTACTTCGGTATCCATGCCCAGATGGGCGCGTCTGATGTGGTGGACCGGATGAAGTTCAATCGCGGCAAGTGCTTTGTCGGCATTGTGGAACTTGGCAAGGGTATCGTCGGATATACCGGAACAACAGGGGCATACGACCCTACGCATGTAACATACGACAAGGGGCAATTCGGCCTCGCCGAAGGGCACCAGCCCCGCAAGTTGCCGGGGAGCATGGCCGTGGGAGAGATTTCAGCGGACTTCGTTACGAGTTCCGGTGACTACAAAAACCTGGACAATTCAGGCCTGGCCGATTTCTGTTCCTTCACCATCATATTCAACCCCGATGGGGCAATATGCAAAACAGCCAACGGCCTGCCTCTTAGTTTCGGGTTGTACGATAATTCGTCTTCAAGTGGGCTACCGCCGGTCAATCTATTCAAACGGGCACATCCCTACGACCTGGGCTACCTGTGGGACTATCAGAAACTCGAAAACGGTGTAGAAAATCCTGTTGCGGCCTTCACGCTATTCGACTACTCCGAGGTCCGCCTGCGCACATCCGCGCAGCGCGTAACGTATCTCAACGAATATGGACTACTGATGGCCATTAACGTACATACAGGGCAGTTGCTCGAGAGGAAATAATCCTGCTCGCCTCGACCGCCGGGCACACATGACGAGGACACGGATATGCAAACCAACCGGCACAATCAAGCACGACAAACCGCGGATCGCCGCACCGGCGGCTTCACGCTGCTGGAACTCATGGTCGCCGTCGCTGTTATCTCGGTGATGGTGCTGGGATTCGGGGCCGTGCTGTCGCAGGCCCGCCGCGTAGTGACCACCGCCGAGAGGCACATGCGCGCGGATGCAGCCGCCAGCGCCATCGCGCGAGTCATCCGCAGAGACATGCAGAACATCTCCAAGTCCGGCTTCCTGCACATAGCAGAAAGGAACTTGTTGCTGACCACCGCCGGCGCGGCGCCCAGCCTCACCAGCAATGCGATCGGGACGGGGTCCATCATAAGTTACGGCTGGCCCTCAGACGGCAACACCTTTTATCGCCAGGGATTTGTCCTGCAAAAACTTTCCGATTCGTACACTTACATTCCGGGATCCGGCGACTGTATGAACCTGAATTTCGCGGAAGTTCAGGCCATGCCCTCCAGCGGCCCGACCTGCAGCATAGACGTCCTTGCCAGTGAAGTGTTGTCGTACGCCCCCGGTAACATCACCTACCCACCCGGCAATGTGGCTGACGTGAACGCACTTTGGCAGTTGCTGGTGCCCTACTGCAGCAACCTTGTCATCCACTACACCAACCCTAATTACGACCCCACAGCATCACCGGGCGACTCCGATCGTGAATTCTGGATGATCGGCGCATCGAATACCTGGTACAATAGCACGCCGGACTGGCCCAAGGCCGTGCGGTTTACTTTTACCCTCGCCGAGGAAGGAATCGTCGCCGAAGCGCTTGAGGGCACCACCACCTACGAGGTCATCGCCGCGTTGGGATCTTAGCCACCATCTCGGAGTTGCAGCGGAGTGATCTGTTGCAGCCTCGTGGTACCCCCGGCTGCATCCCAGCTAGCTTTCCACCGGATTTCTCCCCCCAACGCATTACGCAATCAAAATCCTGGAGGGACACCCGCATCGGCAGCATAAAAAAGGCTGCCGGCCGCCCCTCCCACGACCGGCAGTCTCTCAAGGCAGAAACGTCACCCGTTTTGTTCACCCCAGGCTGAGCTTCGCGGTTTACGCGCCCACTGTCGCCTTGGCCCTCTGCCGCATGGTGGTGCGGGCCTTCGCTTTGCGTTTTCGCCTGCGTCCGGGCTGGGGGAAGTCCGGGCGCTCGATACGAACCGGATGTTCCTCTACCGTGCGAAGGGCCTCAGAGATAGTACCGGCGGACAAGTCGGCCAGTATCTCATCCGCTAGACCCTCGGCCCGGTTGAACACGCCACCGGCTACCAGAATCTGCATGTCCTTGCAGGGGGCCACCTCCCGGAATAGTTCGATGAGTTTGCGGATCGCCGGCACGTCGCTGGGTTGACCCCCGTAAACTGTCAGGACGTCCGGGCGGACGGACCCGGCCAATTGCAGCACCTCATCATTTGGCACGCCCGAACCCAGGAACCAGATGCTCCAGCCGGAGGCCTCAAAAAGGTCCGCGACAATCTGCGCACCCAGTTCGTCAACTTCACCCTTGCCACATACAACGATCATCCGCTTGCCCTTCTTGGGCCGGCGCGCCAGCAAGCCCTGTAGTTGGTCGGCCAGCATACGGTTGATTCGCGTGGCCATATGCTCCACAACACGGGAGATCTGGTTGTTCCGGTACAGTTTGTCCACCTGCTCCATCGCCGGCCAGATCACCGACTTCAACAGTTTCTTTGCCGATACGCCTCGATCCTGGGCAGCGACTATCAACTCGCGCGCCTCGCAGCGCTTCCCACAGAAGAGGTGTTCAAGATACTGTTTGAACACATCCGAGATAGTCATACGTGTTTTCCTTTCCATACCAACCGACAGTGTGAAATTCGGAAAATTGGATAACATGGGCAATATACGCTACATAGGTAAATCGGCAACGATGCTACGAATCTTGAGAGAATTTGTTAATATAGAGAATATGCGTCGAATAGGAAGCTTTGGCCCCGCCTATTGCAACGGCTGTCTGTTACCCCAGAGCCATCGTTCTGGGCGCAGGGGATGGCCGGTGGGAGCAAAAAACAGGGGTTAATCCATGATGTAATATAACGTTACCTAACGTGAGGGATAATGCAGTGGAAGGCCTGCGGCTGCCTCCGCGGGATGTGATTGCGGGTCTGCGGACCAGGGTGAGACGTAAAACCTTCGGCGTAATCCAAGCGAAAGCCTTGTGCGCACCCCCGTCGGACACCAATTCGGCCCCAGTGATGCTGTGGTCGCGCTAAGCCGACAACACCGCTACGCGAACGGTTGGCAGTAGTCTGCAAGGGGGCTTGTCAGCGACCGAACTTTGAATTACCCTGTCATGATGTACAGGATTGGGCTGGGATATGATTCGCATCCGTTTGTGCACGAACGCACACTGAAACTCGGCGGGCTTGAAATACCCTTCGCGTTGGGCCTCGGCGGCCACAGCGACGCCGACGTGGTGCTGCACGCACTTACCGACGCGATCCTGGGCGCCGTTGGTCAAGGCGACATCGGGGAGCAGTTTCCCGACAGTGACCCGGCCTACCACAACGCCGATAGCGGCCAGTTCGTCAGGCAAGCGGTGGCGATGGCCGCCCAAAGGGGCTATCGCGTGGCGAACTGCGACGTGACAGTGCTTGCTGAAAAACCGAGTCTCCGCGAACACAAACCGCCGATTCGGGCGAAGATTGCCGAACTGCTGGGGGTCAAGCCGGATGCCGTCTCGATAAAAGCCAAGACCAATGAGGGCATGGGCTTCGTCGGGCGCAGCGAGGGTATTGCCGCAATTGCCGTGGTGATGGTGGCCGTCGACACGACAGGCGGAAATGAAGATGGACATCAGGTTATATAACACACTGACAAGACAGAAGGACCCGTTCGAGACGGCCAATCCCCCCAAGGTGAGCCTGTACACGTGCGGGCCGACGGTGTACGACTACGCCCACATCGGC
>JASLZV010000429.1 GCA_030754715.1 Phycisphaerae bacterium | reverse complement strand
GGAGGATGAGGCGAAGCCGAATCCGGAGGAACACACGGACGCCGCCAGCTGGGCCACAGACCCGCGAACGCCGCGGGCGTCATCCAATCCAGCCTGCTGTGCGGACGATGGTGATTATAGTCCATCCGCCAGCGATCCACAACGTATCGTGCCTCGGTAAGGTTCAGGAACAGCTCACCGTTGAGGCACTCAGGGGCTTCCCAAAGCACAAAACGCACCGTTTCTGTGCACTTACGCACTTGCTTCCAAACGTCGCCCCTGTGACAGGTAAGCCCGCTGTGCCGCCTTCAGGCCGGTCACGGTCAGGTATCGCTGCACCACGCCCTGGTCGGTGTTGTTGGGGCATGAACGCGCTGAAGAAATTACCACATGCCCCTTAATGAGCACGACTTATGAACTTTTCTCAAGCCAGACAATCTCTTCCACGTCCCGCGATTTTTCAAATAATGGAGCCCCAAGATAAATGAGAGAGAAAGGAAAGAACCTAAGATTCCTCCTGCATGACGCATCGTTCCATCGAGGGGGGTGGTGGCGGCCTGGCTTCTGAACCTAGAAAACCCCCGCAGGCAACCTTCCTGAAGCAGTATAGGACAGCGATAAGACGGCCTCAGCGGCCCCAGAATCGACGATCTTCCCTCAATTGGTGAGGTGTGTTTGGGGCCAGATAGGCCCTTGTAGGGCGCAGAAACGGCTTTTGGGTTCCGGGGAGGGGCAATGGCTCTTCCCACGCCGACTCCAGCGTAAGTCAACCTTCCCCCGGAATCAGTCCACACCCTGGCGAATCGGAGGAAGGGCGTTGACCAGGTCCTCGTACACTGCCTGGCCTAGAACGTCCTTCACCTGCAAGCCGTACAAGAACGTCGAGACGTCACTATACCCACAGGCGAAAGCGATCCGGGCGATTGTGTCAATTGTCGGCCGCGAGCGGCCCCGTTCGATCTT
>JASLZV010000428.1 GCA_030754715.1 Phycisphaerae bacterium | reverse complement strand
CATCCACCAGAGATGTTTCCTCCTCAAGTTCAACCTCATCCATTTCATCTGGAATATCCTTTTGTACAATGATCTTGTCAAAATGTTGTTCTGCTTTTTGGGCTGCATCGGTGCCGTGGTATAATTCCACGACGGCCCTGCCCAGCTCTCTTTTGACGTCCCGGGGATTGGTATTATCATCAGCCAATCGTTCCTCTACAGCAGCAACTTTTTCATCATCAGCGTCTGCCGCCAAACGGAAATACTTGGCGATCATTTCATCCGTAATGGACATGATTTTACCATATTTCTCCTCGGGAAGATCGAGCAAACCGATATCATTGCCATAGGATTTGGACATTTTCTCTACACCGTCCGTTCCCTCCAATAATGGAAGTGTTACGATACATTGCGGTTGCTGTCCATATTCGCGCTGGAGATCACGCCCTACCAGTAAATTAAATTTCTGGTCCGTGCCGCCGAGTTCCACGTCCGCTTTTAGCTGCACTGAATCCATGCCCTGTGCCAATGGATAAAGAAATTCATGGAGTGAAATGGGCGTCTCTGCCTGGTAGCGTTTGGTAAAATCATCCCGTTCCAGCATGCGGGCGACCGTATATTTACTTGAAAGTCCGATCACGTCACTGAAGTTCATTGCATTAAGCCATTCAGAGTTATATGATATTTTAAGCGATTCTACATCAAGTATTACTTTAGATTGTTCAATGTAGGAATCAGCGTTTGCTTTCGCCTCATCCAAAGACAAGTTAGGCCGTGTTTTATTGCGGCCGGAGGGGTCGCCGATCATTGCGGTAAAATCACCAATAATGAGCACTGCCTGATGGCCAAGGTCCTGGAAATGGCGCAGCTTGCGCAAGACAACTCCGTGTCCTACGTGGAGGTCCGGCCGACTGGGGTCACAGCCGAGCTTGACGATCAATGGAGTATCATTCTTTTTAGAGGCCTCCAGCTTGTTGATCAGCTCCTCTTCTGGAATGATTTCTTCTGCACCGCGTCGGATCAGAGCCATTTGTTTTTCGA
>JASLZV010000427.1 GCA_030754715.1 Phycisphaerae bacterium | reverse complement strand
GCAGTGATGCCTGACTCATCTTCTGACATGACCCCGGTGACGTAGTGGGTGTGTGAGGTTACTTTCCGCATGTTTTCTCCCGGTTGGATCGTCTACATATTCTACCCCACAGAGAGTCCACGAGAAATCACTTGACGCCTACGCTTACAGGGTGTAAGGTGATGTTCGTACATATCCAACAAGGGGAACTACCTGTGAGTAAAAAGATCATCGATCCTCAGGTTGCGGTTAGACACCGTGTCGAGGACGCCATGAAATACGCCCAAGCCATTGAGGATGGATACGAGTTTCCGCTGTCCATTGAGATAGAGGGTGTCGGCACGCTTCTGCCCGGTCGCCTGTTCCAACTCTCTAAGCCTGACGCTGACGGTAACCATGTCCGTGAGTTGGGCTGGTACCGCTTTGATTCAGCCATACGTCACCCCCAGCATAAGTGGGGCGAGGACAAGGGCTACTGGGGGACAATAGGCGAATACACCATCATGGCAGTCGGCCCATTCAATAAGAACGGAACGAAAAAGGGCCATTGTCGACAGCGCGACCTCTGTGTGGGCGAGGGTTCCTCCGGTCGTGTGGAGACTCGTATCTGGAAGATCGCCAAAGGCCGTGAGACTGCCAACTCTCAGGGTGTCAAACTCGTCAAGCCAGCAGGGAACGGTCGTGCAGAGAAGTACGCCGACTTCGAGACATGGGCGCGCCAGCACGAGGGCGAGCAGTTCTCCACGAGCGACCTTGCAGAAAAGTCTGGTTTTTCATCGCAGACCGTGCTGAAATACCTCAAGACTTCAACCCACTTCATCAAGATCAAGCAAGGCTTGTACGAGTGCGGACAAAATCAGCCTGTCAAGAGTTGACAGAAGAATCACACTCGCGTACACTCCAAACACACCTACCTATCAGAAGGGAAATACTGTGGACGAATCCACTGAACATGCCAATCACAAGGTCTTGTGCTGGAAGGACGCCTTTGGCACCGACCGTAAATACGAGATGGCGTTCGGCTTCGACGCCAACGACAACGAGCCGACGGCTGCCATCATGTGGGAGGGCTGCGA
>JASLZV010000426.1 GCA_030754715.1 Phycisphaerae bacterium | reverse complement strand
CGTAAATACGAGATGGCGTTCGGCTTCGACGCCAACGACAACGAGCCGACGGCTGCCATCATGTGGGAGGGCTGCGAACATCCACTCTCCATCCCCATCTCCGTAATGATCGAGGCTGTCGTCAACGGATGGGAGGAATCCCAGTCCGACCCTTTTAGCCGTATATCCAACTACATGTTCTACCCCGGTGATCCGGCTCTGAACTAATCGAAAGAAACTTTCAATAAACCCTTGACAGCGACTACTAACTCCGATAGGGTACTTACTACTAACCACTAGTTCCTAAGGAGGAACTGCAAAATGACCACCGACCAAACCACCCTTCCAGACTGCTGGGAAAAGTTCCAGCAGGTCTTGGACAACGGGATCGATCGCATCATCCTGTTTGGCCCACCGGGAACGGGTAAGACCTACTGCGGTCTACATCACGGCAACGTGGAGGCAGGTGCTTTCCGTCTGGTCTGCACAGAGGACATGACCAACGCCGACGTAACAGGCTCCTTCATGCTTGAGAAGGGCGACTTCCGCTGGGTATCCGGTGCTGCGCTCAAGGCATGGAACGGAGATGGCACCGCTGGCGGTCGACTCGTCGTAGACGAAATCGACAAGGCTGGGGGCGACGTGTTCGCCACCCTGCTCGCCATGCTTGACACTCCAGAGTCCGCTTCGTGGGAGAACCCACAGAACGGGCGCGTCCACACTCCTAAGGCTGGTTTCACAGCGGTAATGACCACAAACGTAGAGGAAATGCAGGAGTTGCCTCCAGCACTCACCGACCGTTTCCCCGTCCGCATCCGTATCGACCAGCCTCATCCCGACGCTCTCAAGATTCTCTCAAGGGATCTGCGTGGGATCGCTGTCCAGATGGCTGACGCTGGCGAGCGTCGAATCTCGCTTCGCCAGTTCATGTCATTCGACTCGCTTCGCAAAGGCTTGGAGACTGAGCGTGCTGCTGAGATCGTGTTCGGCCACCGTGCCGAATCCATCATGGATGCGATCGCTGTAGATGGTGTGGCATGAACCAGCCAGCCACCCACTTCCCTGAGCCGGAAATCCTCACCCGTGAGGATACGGAGCATGGA
>JASLZV010000425.1 GCA_030754715.1 Phycisphaerae bacterium | reverse complement strand
GAGGAACTTCTTTGTCGTCATTGTGCCCTGTGTCTTGGCGTCGACCGACACAAACCCGTCCAATCGCAGCGTCGCCAGGCCAATGCCCATGTTGGGCTCACGCGCATTTGGATCGAGTTTCGGAGGGTCGCCAGAATGGGTCCACCAATTCCGCGCGTCGTGTCCCTGGTAGTATATCCTGATCTCGTCGCCGACCACAAGCGGCGGCTGGGATGTGTAAATCACGCCCCAGTCCCAGTCTTTGCCGTGCCGGCCGTAGGGAATGAATACCGCCTCCCGGACTATCTTTTTCCAGTCTCGACGCTTGCTCAGTTCACCATGTGGGATTGCTCCGTGTCTGCCCACGCGCGACCAGGTCAGCCCGTTGCGGCTGAATGCAAGTTGAACGTTCTTTCTGTCCATCCATAGTTTATTCTGTGGGATGGGGTAGATGGTTTCGCCATGGTAGGCGGTGATGAATCCGAGGTAGATTCCCTCGTACGGCATGATCCGCATTCCGTAGAAGCAGGTGGCGAAGGGCTGATCCATTTTTGTACGCCCAATGACCGTCACCTTTGGAGACCAATGAACGAAATCTTCGCTTTCGATCCTGCTGATGAGCCGAACGTTTGGCGGGCCGTACCGAAGATACGCCACATACTTCCCCAGCCGAGCGTCCCAATACGAGCAGATCTGGGTATCGCTGAATGGGGCGACGGGGTTTTTCGGCTCAGCCGTCCAGTGAATTCCGTCAGGTGAATACGCCGCGTTCACAGACCACGTTTTCACTGTCCCGTCCGTTTTTGCACTGAACAGCATCTTATATTGCTTTTGTAGGTCCTTTTCGGCCGGATCCTTGAATACGCCGTAAGCACAAAAGTCGTCCACCTTCGGAAGAAAGATGGAGTTGCTCTTTTGCTGTTGATTTACGATCGGCTTTTCCCAGGCAATCCCATCCTTGGAGGTCGCATAGCACAGGAGGCCGGTTTTGGCTTTTGAGCCCCGCACCCCGTACCACATCTTGTAGGTTTTTCCCGCCTCGTCGTAGATGACGCTGCTCCGTCCATCGTTATAGCCGGTGATAATGGGGTTCTTTGGATGTTTGACCGGCTGGTTGAGGACCTTTTCGGCGCCCTTGAGTTCGTCGATGATGTAGTCGTCGATGAAGAGTTGCTTGCCGTTGAT
>JASLZV010000424.1 GCA_030754715.1 Phycisphaerae bacterium | reverse complement strand
ATCATCGACGAACTCAAAGGGGTCGAAAAGGTTCTCAACCAGCCGACCAAGCATCCAAAGAATCCGCTGGTGGTACCCGACAAGCCATGGGAAGGAAAAGTCATTAGCAACTCGGTCATATACGACAAGGAGGAAGGGATCTACAAGATGTGGTATACCCCGCATTCGGGGGAATGGGTGGATGGATACTGTCCAACGCACTGGGTGGCGTATGCTACGTCTAAAGATGGCATCAATTGGCGCAAGCCTCTCATCATCCCATGGAAGGGAAACGCAAAGAGCAACATTGTTTTCAGCGGGAAGCCTGCGCTTAATTGCGCCGGGGTGTTCAAGGATCCCGCCGAGACCGATCCAAAGCGTCGCTACAAGATGCTATACAGCTATTATCCCGATGGTACGGCCAAGACAGCATCAACGAATGCGGCCTATTCTCCGGACGGCATCCACTGGACTGAGGAGCCCGAGAATCCGCTCATCCCGTTCAGCGATATCCAGCCTTGTGCGTTCTGGGATGCGTCTCGAGGGCGATATGTGGCATATCTCCGGTACGGCCCGCCGAACACTCGGATCATCAGCAGGATTGAGAGCGAAGATTTCGTGCACTGGTCTCCGAAGGTCAGCCTTTTCTCACTCAACAACCCTTTGGAGTGGGCGTTTTTTCATGCATCTCACTACGCAATGCCTGTCCTTCCATACGAGGGTGTGTATATCGGATTTCTTCCGGTGTATCAGGGTGAAACCATCAAACCCATCCCCGAGGAGGATAAGGCGTGGAGGGACAAGGTGAGGGTTCAACTTACGTTCAGCCGTGATGGCCTGACTTGGCTGCGGATAGGCAAGCACGGACCTATCCCGACTAGCAAACTGTATACCGGTATCGATCTTACTACTGACAAGGAGTGGAAGACAAAACTCCGACCGCACTGGAGGAAGGTGTGCGACGAGGCAACGTTCATTCCCTACGGTGAGCACGGTAAGGATTGGGATTGGGGCATGATTTTGCTCTGGGACGCCCCCCTGGTGGTGGGAGACGAAATCTGGATCTACTACGTAGGGGCCAGGGGTCGACACTACGCCTGGTCCAGAACACCGTTTCACAAGGATAAGATCAAGAAAAAAGGAATTGGCCTGGCGACGCTGCGGCTGGACGGGTTTGTGTCGGTGGATGCTAAGACACAGGGCACGCTGACAAC
>JASLZV010000423.1 GCA_030754715.1 Phycisphaerae bacterium | reverse complement strand
AATGGGCCACATGCGATTCGAGCCCAATATCAATATCCACGTCACTCGCGACGGCCGGCAATACAAGACACCGATCATCGAGGTCAAGAACCTGAACAGCTTCCGCGCGCTGGAAAACTCCGTGCGTTACGAAATCCGTCGCCAGTACGACCAGTGGCGGGCGGACAATAACTACACACTGGAAAACTTTCCCAAGCAGAACTGCGGCTATGATGACGCCACCGGACAGACCGTTTTCCAGCGCGGCAAGGAAGAGGCCCACGACTACCGCTACTTCCCCGAACCGGACCTGGTGCCGGTGATGGCCGACGAGGCGTGGCGCGAGTCGATCCGCGCAACAATCGGGGAACTGCCGCTGGCCCGCCGGCGGCGGTACATCAGCGAGTATCAACTGACCTTCAAGGAAGCCGACGCCCTGACGCAGGACCCGGCCACCGGCAATCTGCTGGACGCGGCGGTCAACGCAGGCGCCGAGGCCAAACGCTGCGTGAACCTGCTGCTGGGACGCGGGGCGGCCATCGCCAACGAGCGAGGCTGTGCCATCGGGAAAATTGGCATCGCGGCCAATCAATTGACCGAACTGGCCAAACTCCTTTCCGACGGGAATATCAATGCAACCGCCGCAGCGAAGGTATTCGACAGACTGGTAGCCGAGGAAGGCGACGCAGAGACCATCGCCAAAGCCCAGGGCCTGCTGGCAGTGAGCGACGCCAGGGCGATCGAAGCATGGATCGACGAGGCGATGACGGCAAACCCCCAGGCCGCTCAAGACGCCCGCACCGAAGGCAAAAAGGCCAAGAAGGCCTTCGGGTTTCTGATGGGCCAGGTCATGCAAAGGTCCCGCGCCGCCGCCCAGCCGTCACGGGTGCAGAAACTCCTGAACAAAAGACTGGGACTTTGAGGAGAATTTGCTGGTATTTCCTGTTTGGAGCAAACATACTATAGGCGTGTATCAACGTGACAATACGGACACCCGCCTGTGGATCCGCTTGGCTGCGCGGCAATCGCGCAACCACCCGCTGTAAAGTAACATGTGAGAGGAGTTACACATGGCACGCGTGGTTCGACGACGTAAGAATCCCCTGCTCCCGGTCCTGATCATCTTCGTGTTCCTGTTTGTGATTTCAGCCGCACTGGCGGTGATCTTCTTCAACGAGAAGGACTCAGCCCAGAAAGACCTTGCCGCACAGCGCGACGGGAACAGCA
>JASLZV010000422.1 GCA_030754715.1 Phycisphaerae bacterium | reverse complement strand
AGCGCCCCCTTCGGGGGGCCTTTTTTGTCCCCATGCGAGCGCGTGCCGGCGAGCCCCGCCGATCGTTGTGGATTGTTCGGATAATCACTTGACAGGCACCCGTGGGGTGACTAAAGTGGGGGTATGGAAACGACAGTAACCATCAACAGAGGAGTGGCATGAGAAATCCAGAACTCGCCTGTGACTGGTGTGGCGATGAAGTTGCCAACGGTGAGGGCGTAACCGTGTACGTCAATTTTGGTGACGGCACGGGCGAGAATAATCGCGTGTGTTCAGAATGCGCGGAAGAAGGAGCGCAGGTATGAATGAGGTAACTAGCGGGACCGTGACCGTGCGAGCGTTCGACGCTAACGCGCCGATAGACGAGAACGAAAAACAGGATACTAGAATCTGGTCATCCGAAGGCTGGCTTGATTGCGAAGCAATCGACGGGGCCACTTACGTCAGTGCGGAGGTGGGCGAAGCCGGGCACAATGGCCGACTGGTTGAGTTTCTTGAGTCCAACGATCTGGATGCTTACGCTCAATGGCTGGTTCTGGCTGACGGGTCTTTGGTCGCAGTTCAGTCAATCGATCTTTGCGATCGTGGACAGTTCCGTTACGACGCTCTCAGCATGAGGTGCAGGTGCAGTACCGGGATGTCTTCGGACGGCCCCTCTGCTACCCGATGAACGCCACGGCCAAGAGGTTCTGCACCCTCACCGGCAACATGACCCTGAGCCCCAGTGACCTGAATGTCATAGAGGCGCTGGGCTTCCGGGTCATCCCGGTGATGTACGCACCGGAGGTCACGTCATGTTGATCTACATCCTCTCTGTCCTCTGCCTGATGGCTGCCTGTGTCCTGATCGGCTACCTCTGGTGCCTGCGGGACGCTGACAAGGCCAAGGAAGAGGCTGCGTTCTGGAGGCGAGTCGCCCATGAGTGGGAGGACACCCGCCATGGCTGAGGTCAACACAGAGGGCATCCACATCAGCCTGAACGTCGATGAGGTCGAGGCTCTGGTCGAGGTTCTGTCCGACCGTGTGGTCTGGCAGGACACAGACCTCGATGTCTACTGGCAGACCCGGCTCCACGAACTCTTCGACGCACTGGGCATCGCTGAGACTCTCGTTGAGGTCGTCACCTGATCCATCTACCCCCCGACCAGACCGCTGGCACCCGGGCTCACGCCCCGGGCGGGGACGACACGACAACGAAGGGAGTTTTGATTATGGAGAAGCAATGTACG
>JASLZV010000421.1 GCA_030754715.1 Phycisphaerae bacterium | reverse complement strand
GGGGATGGCGCCCTCAACAGCGATACTCCCGAATACTTTTCAATCAAAGGGAAATCCTATCCCGGTTGTGTTTAAAATGAGGCCCATATTTTTTTTAACGGACAAAAACCCTTGAATCAAATGGACGGATGGTCATGACAATGAGCGATGTAACGAGGAGGTTGCAATGGCAAAGGTAACAGCCATTTCTTCGTTGGGTTGGGCACATTATACCCTTTACCAGGCCTTGCCGCGAATGTCGCGTTTGGGATTCGAACGGGCGGAAATCTGCAGTCTGGGCAGTTACTGCTTTCATTTTCATCACGGCAGTCCCACCCCACCAGAACTAAAAGAATTGTTTGAGGATCATGGTCTCACGCCGGTAGGCTTGAATTATTCGGTGGGTATGTCTCACGCCTGGGATCCCGATCATATCGATCTATTCGCCAAGAGATGGGAAAGGAAACTTGTGCACCTTGGCGAAGTGGGAATTCCGATGATGTGCATGTTGTTCGGCATCCGTAACCAACGGGACGACGCCGAAGCCCAACTGGCCAGCGTGGTCAGATTTTATGACCGGGTGGCAACATTTGCCGAAGGTCTTGGCGTGCGCATGCTTCTGGAAGTGCCGCACCTTTACAATATCCTGAACCGGCCGGACCAGGTTCTGTGGGTTCTGGATCGCCTGAAAAATTCGAATATCGGGGTGCTGATCGATAGCAGTCACTGGGGGATTATCGGGTATGACATTGACGAATTCTTCGGCGCTTTGGGGGATCGGCTCTGGCACATCCATCTGCGCGATTCGGCCGGACCGGATACGGCCGACCGGCTGCAGGACCTGGAAAAAACGCCCGGTTCCGGCACCGTTGACTTTAAGAAACTTGCCGAGGCTCTCGATAACGTCAACTACAGCGGAGATGTCACCATGGAACTGGAATACCGTGATATGACACTGGATGCGATCGATCAGGAATATCGCAAGGGGCTGGCCTACTTGAAAATCGCAGGCTGGGAACTGCCGTCCGGCGTCGTCGGCATGCTGGAATCAACTGCGTAATTCAATTAATCGACTAACGTGGGTTCACCCGGCACGCGCATGGATTTGGGCGCCGGATCGCGACTGACGCACACGAGCCGCCATTGGCCTGCCCCTGTTTTTAGTACCAGTTGTTATGAGAGTATATCACACGTATTCTCCATATCTCCGACTGCCATACCACTCACATATGACTAAGTAGTGACTCGGTGCGGACACATTTAGCTATTTTTGAGGATAA
>JASLZV010000420.1 GCA_030754715.1 Phycisphaerae bacterium | reverse complement strand
CGGATGAATTTCTTCGGCGGCTCGACCGTCCCGGAGTACGGTAGGATGCTGATTCCCTTGTTGGGGAACACCTCGGCCAGCCGGCGGGCCACGGCGTTGGACAGCTTGAGCATTCGTGCGGCGTTGTTCGAGCCCATCGCCTTGCTGGCGTCGCAGGTGCACCAACCGTGGCCGTCGTTCTGGCTGAAGGAGTGGAAGTCGTGGTGCGGCAAGCGGCGGAACAGGCGAATGAAGTACTGCGCGGCGATCTCGGCCGCTCGCGGGTGAGACATGCAAACCTGGCCCTGGCCCGGGCGGCGGTTTCCGTGCAGAAAGGGGGCCAGCGTCGGGTCCTCGCGCTGGTCGGATGGGGTGAAGATGGCTCGCCAGTTGTGGCGGATCGACCCTCGCAGGCCGCCGGCGCGGTTGCGGGTCTGCCACGCGTCATACTGCCGGTGCTGCTCGCGGCTCCAGAACGCCTTGGCCACACCGTTGTACCAGGGGTTTCGATACTCGAACGTGGGGCGGACCCGCTGGTAGCCGGCCGGCAGACGAACTTCGACGGTGCGTCGCTTGGGCACGTGCCGGCCGATGGGCCCCGGCTTAAACCAGTGACAGCCCAGATAATCTTCCAGCAGGCCGTAGACGCCGTTGCGAACGCCCTCCGGCCGCGGGGAGAGAATCACCAGATCACCACTCGCGATCGCTACGAGATACCCGTCCGGCCGGACCGACTCCGGCGTCAGTTCCACCGGCAGTTTCAGTCCCTTCGGCTGCCAGCCGAGACAGATTCGCACGCCCTTTGCCTTTTTCGGATCGCTCACAATCGGCACGTTTGCCCCCGACATCTCGCGCAGATGCTCCTGCAGGTCCTTCGCCGCCTTCGGGAGAATGCCCTCGGCCTTGGCGGGCAGGACAATCGTGCATGCGGAACGTCCGCGATCGACCAGCACCACCGAGGTGGCCTTACCGTCCGCCGGCGCCGCGCCCGCACGACCTTCACCTGCCGCGAGCAGTCCCGCGGCCATCACCGCGCCCGCAACGACCAATGAAAACACATCGCGGTTCTGACGTGTATTCTCCCGCGCTTGAGTCATGGCACAATGTCCTTCGCAACCCCACCTGGAATCAATCGCCCCAACCAGGGCGTCAACCGCAAGTATCCCCGTCAACTCTGTGCGGGGCAAGCTCTCTCGGGGAGGCTCCGCGCGCTGCCGAGGTCTACTTCAAGTCGAACAGATGGTTGGACTGGGGACCGAACCAGCCGAGGCCGAGGCGGGCGGCTTGTTCGGC
>JASLZV010000041.1 GCA_030754715.1 Phycisphaerae bacterium | reverse complement strand
TTCGCTCATCGAGGCCAGCCGGCGGCGGGTCTCCAAGGCCAGCGACTCCAGGACGCATCGCACCAGATACCCCCGACCGGGCGGGGGCCCTTGCCCGCTTCGCCGCAGCAGCGCACCCAGCGCCTCTTCCATGTCCGCCGGGGCCAGCAGCGAATCGTCCGCCGCGTCAATCAGCCCCGACCATCGCCGCGGGTCGGCCTGCCCCGCCGCCGCCGTCAGCCGATCGTAGTCCCACGGATCGCCGGACGAGTTCCACTTGCGTCGCAGTTCCTGCACGAGCCAAAGCCCCAGAATGTTCCTCGCCAAGTACCACCCGCCGATCGTGTATTCGTTGGTAAAGCCCAGTTCCATCGCACGCGGCGTGGCGACAGGCCGATCGACCAGAGATCCCAGGATGCTCCAGGTACCGCACGATAGGAACGCCCAGTTGTCGCCCTCCCCCGGGACGGCCGCCACGGCGGATGAGGTATCGTGGCCACAGACCGCCACCACCGGCACGTCGTCCAGGCCGGTTGCATCGGCCACCGCACCGGCAAGCGGTCCCAGCACCGTCGCCGGGGCAACCAGGTTGCCGAAAACCTTCGGCAGGCCGAATCGCTCAATGATGCCGGCGCTCCATTGGCAATCGACACCCAGCAGGTTTGACGTGTTTGCGATTGAAAGTTCGCTGGCCTGCTCGCCGGCCAGGAAGTAATTGAACAGGTCGGGCATGTTGAGAAACGTGTCGGCGGCCTTCAGCAGGTCCGACCCGTCGCGCTGCATCGAGAGCAACTGGAACAGCGAACTGATCTGCCACGGTTCATAGCCGGTGGCCGCGTAGATTTCCCGGCGCGTCATGATCGGATCGGAGTATTTGTGGATGCCATCGGTGCGCCCGTCGCGATAGTGAACGGGATTGCCCAGCAGGACCCCGTCGCCGGCCAGCAGGCCGAAGTCCACCCCCCACGTATCCACGCCGACGCTCGTCAGCACAACGCCTCGGCCGGCGCAGGCCCTCATCGCCTCGCAGACCTCGGCAAAGAGATACGGAAAATCCCAATACAGCGTCCCTCCCAGCCGCACCGGGCGGTTGGCAAAGCGGTGGGCCTCCTCCAGCGTAACCTTTCCGTCCCGCAGCGTCACCACCTCGCCGCGGCCGCTTTCGGCCCCCAGGTCCATCGCAAGGAATTGGTGCTCCCTGCCCATCGCTCATTTCTCAGGTGACTGTCCAGGGCAAAGCCCGCGAACCTCCTGCCAACGCCCGGAGGTCTCCGACCGCCAATGAACCTGGTACCTACTGCAAGGGCCGACCGCCCTCGCCTCTCTCTATGCCTCGCCCCATGCGCTTCTCAAGAAAGTCAAAGATGTCGATCTTGCAGTGTGTGCATATCTCCCGTATGCCTTTAATGTCGGGCTCAGCACTGGCATTCTTCGCGTCGTACACCGCCTGGGCGGTCTGCAAGACAAAGTACTTCTTGCATTTGGGACTAGGGCATCGCCTCATCCTGACGGCTGCGCCCTTGGCCTCGCATAGCCGGCAGTCGAGGACTAGTCTACCGTGATTACTGCGGGAAAGTTTCAGTATCTCCTTAACCGGGACGCCGAATTCCTTCTCGCATGCCATGCAACGGAACCGAACACCGCCGGCAACTGTTGTGGCGGAAGCCTTTGGAGTGGTCAATTTTTTGTAGACCGCGTAGCCCGCGAAGCCCACAACCAGGGCTACCAGAACCACCACCACGATGATGGCAACGGCCTTGCTGTCGGAGCCAAACAAGTTGCCGAACCTGTTTTCGCCGCCAAACTTGTAATCCGCCATGATCGCCTCTCCTCAAAACGTCGCCCAACGGGGGCTCCCGGCAGCAGCCAAACCGCCGCCTATCCGTATTTTATTCGCTTGGGAGGCGGCTGTCAAACTCCCCGCGGCGCGTTTGGCCTTGTCCGGCCAAACCAGCGGTGGTACGCTACTATGCCTGTCCGCGCCCCTGGCGGCCGGCAAGCGGATACACCGAAAGGAACCAACGATGAGGATCGCGGTGATTGGCGGCGACGGGACCGGTCCGGAAGTGGTAGCCGAGGGACTCAAGGTCCTCAAGGCAGTTTCGCAGAAGGTCGGCGTTGACTATGAGACCAGTCAGTTCGACGTCAGTGGCGACCGCTATCTGGCCGCCGGTGGCGACCCCAACGAGGCGTCGATCCCGGTCGTCTCCGATGAGGAAATCGACAAACTGCGAGAATATGACGCGATCTATCTCGGGGCCGTCGGGCATCCCGACATCGCACCGGGCATCCTGGAGAAGGGTCTGCTCCTCCACCTGCGCTTCGCGCTGGACCAGTACGTCAACCTCCGCCCGGTAACGCTGTACCCCGGGGTAGCCACCCCGCTGGCCGGCAAGGGTCCACAGGACATCGATTTCGTGGTGGTCCGCGAAAACACCGAGGGCCTCTACGGCGGGATGGGCGGCTTTCAGTACAAGGGCACGCCGCAGGAGGTGGCTACCCAGATCATGTGCAACACGCGCATGGGCGTGGAACGGGCCATCCGCTACGCGTTCGAACTGTGTCGCCGCCGCGACGACAAGAAGCTCTGCACGCTCGTCGGCAAAACCAACGTCCTGACCTACGCCCACGACCTGTGGTACCGGACGTTCATGGAAATCGGGCGGGAGTACGGCGACATCAAGAAAGACTACAACCACGTCGACGCCTGCTGCATGTGGTTCGTCAAAAATCCCGAGTACTACGACACCATCGTCGTGTGCAACATGTTCGGGGACATCATCACCGACCTTGGCGCGATGATCCAGGGCGGTATGGGGGTAGCCGCCGGGGGAAACATCAACCCACAAGGCGTCAGCATGTTCGAGCCCATCGGCGGGTCGGCTCCGAAGTACACCGGCAAGAACGTTATCAACCCCATTGCAGCCATCAGCGCACTGGCGATGCTTCTGCGCGAAACCGGCAACAACACTCGCGACGTAAAACTCATCGACGCCGGCGACCGCGTGGAGTCGGCCGTCAGGGCCGTCACGCCGAAGATGAAAAGCCAGTCGGCCGGCCGAATGGGCTATTCCACCACCCAGGTCGGCGACATGGTAGCCGCGGCAGTCACTGAAACTAACTGATCAGGCCGCGACGAATGCGGCTGGGGCCGATCCCGCCTTCGCGCGGCGAGCATTCCCGGCCGGGCCGCTCATGTAAACGCGGTTCATTCGTTGACCCTTCCCCCCGGCTGCGCTGCGGCGCCAACCGGCCGTGGCCGCCGGAAGGATTATCGGTTAAGATCACCTGGAGCAAGAAACCGCACCCGCTTTTTCCCTAAAAGGAGAAACGAGGTGAACAGAAAAGCCTCCCGCCTGGTCGTCTTGGCATCTATCGTTATCGCCCTAGTATTAGCGGCCGCAGGCTGCTCGCCGGCTGCGTCGTTCCGCCCCGCAACGCCACCCCATGCCGCGGCCTTCGGCGCGGAGGCCTACCACCAATGGATGATGACCTGCGTGGACGCGATGGAAAACGATGTCCCGCAAATCACTCGCTCGGCCGAGGCGGCTGCCAAACTGCACGTTCAGGAGGGTTATCCCATCCTGGCAATGGGCGACAACGGCTTCATCTCCGAAGCCAGCGGCCGGGCCGGGGGAATGATAACCTTGATAGGTATGTATGATTCAAGACGCCGCAGACGCAGGAAGATACCCCCCAACGCCATCGTGCTATATTGTCTTGGCGACGGGTCGGGGCAAAAGGACTTCGACCGGATCAACGATCTGGGTCAATCAGGGAAGATGGTGATTGTCTTCGGTCGCGGGGCGCTCCTGGCCAAGGCGCGCAAGGTCGGTTTGCCTGCCGCAGCCATGGTGGATACACACGCAGCCGCGCACGGCGGACTTTTCAAAAACTCCGAAGGCCGGTGGGTCGTTCCCACCGACCCGATCGCCGACCTCGTCGCGTTATGGACCTGGACCGGCGAATTCGTCGCAGCCTGCACCCGCCTGGGCAAGATGCCCGTAATGTACCAGGCCTACGGAACACCCGGTGGGAAACAATGGGCCCGGGACCTCAAGGACAAGACGTTCCATGACCAGACACCCGCCAAGGTCCCACGCGGCAAACTCGCCCGGGAGTTTCTGCAAAAGACGCGGAAATGCCTTACCACTATCCGCGAAAAGGAGGCCGCCAACATCCGCAAGGCGGCCAGGTGGGCAATGGCCTCGCGCCGCGGCGGCCACGACCTTTACGTATTCCTCTTCGGCCACTCCATCCAGAATCGTATGGGACACCCGCATAACCCGGGCTATTTCACCCAGATTAACGGACGAGGGATCAGACCAAGGAGAGACGTTACGCTGGCCCCCGGCGACTTCCTGATGTACGTCGGCTACGCCCAATTGCCCGACTGGGGCGAATTCAAGCGGTGGAACTACCTTCCCACTTGGCGCCAGGCCGGCGTGAAACTCATCTGGAGTTTCGGCCAACTGATCGGTCCAACGTTCCAGAAGGCCCGCAGCCAGGTGCGCGAGGATGAATTGTTTATCGACCAGCACTGGCCGCCCATCTTGGACGAGCGCCGCCCGCCCGGCGGCTGCACCGCCTCGATCCCCGGTTATCCGATCAAGATCCTGCCGGCCAGCGGCGTGGCCGGAGAAGCCGTCTTGTGGATGGTCAACGCCGAACTCTTTGCCCTGTTGGAGCGGGCGGACTGATTCTTTTTTGGGGTCCCTCCGCCACCGGAGCCCAAGACTCATCCGCCCAGTTCACGCACCAGATCGCAGTAAAGGGCGATTCTCCCAACCGGCGTGGCGGGCGTGACGGGGCTGCCCAGGGACATGATGAATCTACCGCCGTTTCTTCGACCGGCGGCGATCTGACGGGCGATCTCGACCCGCAGTTGTTCCTCGCTGGCGTTCTGAAGGACGTCAACGGCGTTAAGGTTGCCCAGCACCGTGCACTGCCTGCCCACCCGCTCGACGATATCTTCAATGTCGATCCTGAAGCCCTTCTTGCTTTCCTCCAGCGACAGGGCGTCCATCCCCAGCGACAGGATGTGCTTCCACTTTGCAGCCGGGGCTCCACAGTAGTAGTAAATGCTCTTCATGCCCAGCGAGTGAATTTCCTCGATCAGCCGGCGCAGTGGAGGCACGTTCAGGTCCTCGAACGCCGCGGGGCTGACCATGTCCGTGAGGCACTCTTCGATCCAGATTCCCTCGGCCCCCATCGCCGCGGCCTCGTGGACGTTGTATATGGCGGTAGCCAAATTACGCTCGCACGCCCTGCGCACCAGGTCCGGCCGATCGGCCACCGTGACCATCATGCCTTCAAAGCCCCAAACGGTGTAACACCGCCAGAGTGGCGACAGCACATGCGCGAGGGGGAATTTTTCGCCGCCGAATTCGTCCACAAGCGCCCTGGCCCAGTCGCCCTGACCCTCGGCGACAAATCGCTCGGCGTCGAATCGGCCGGCCGCCGGAATCGACGCGTCCACCTCCTCGATGCTCTCCGGCAGGCGCGGCGGGGCGATGTGGTGCGAGCCGCCATCGGCGTTCCAGCCGCCAACCAGAGGACGGGTGAGCCTTTTTTCTTCTCCGGTCCGCCGGTCCACCCGAAACACACCCTCGTGACGCTCTTCGATGACGGTCCGGTCCTGCTGGCCCCGGGAAGGCCCGGCCCACAGCCGAAGCCAGTCCTGAGGCATTCGGACGATGGTGTCTCGCCGCCAGGCGAGTTGATGCTCCAGGTCGCCCGAGAACTGGTACCACCACGGACAATCGGTCAGTTGGTCCCAGTGGTCCCGGACGCAGAGCCTCTCGTAGCAGATGACGGCCGGGGCCTTGCGCGCGCCGGCCGGCGAGAACGCCGCCTCAATCTTTTCGCGACCGGTCACTTTATTAACTCCAATGACAATCGATAGTTGGGTATTTCCCGCGTTACTCGATCAGCATCGCGTCCCCGTAGGAGTAGAAGCGGTAGCCGGCGTCCATGGCGTGTTGATAGGCCCCCAGGATCATCCCCAGTCCGTCGGTCTTCTCCGGGCGGCAGAAGGCAGCCACCAGCATCAGAAGAGTACTGCGGGGCAGGTGGAAGTTCGTCACCAGGGCATCGACGGCCCGGAATTCCGCCGGCGGGTGGATGAAGATGTCGGTGCTGCCGGCCGCCGGAGCAAACTGCCCTCCCTGGGTGGCCGCCGTCTCCAGCGCGCGGACTGTGGTGGTTCCCACAGCCACGATCCGCCGCCCATCGGACCACGCGGCGCTTAGGTCATCCGCCGCCTCGGGCAAAATCTCGTACGCCTCCGAATGCATCTTGTGTCGTCCGAGGTCTTCGGTCTTGACCGGCAGGAACGTGCCAGCCCCCACGTGCAGCGTAATCCGGCAGCAGGCGATCCGGCGGCGGGCCAATTCCCCAAGAACGCCCTCGGTGAAGTGCAGCCCCGCGGTCGGAGCGGCCACCGCGCCGGGGCGGTCGGCGTACACGGTTTGGTAACGCCGATGGTCGGCCGCCTCGTCATTACCCCGCCGACGGCGGATATAGGGCGGCAGGGGGGTCGTGCCGGCGGTCTCCAGGATCTCCATCGCCGGGCGGGGCGGGTCGACCTCCGCCGTCCAGGAGCCGGCCCCCAGGTTTCTTTTCAGCGTGAGTGTGGCCGCCGCGCCGCCGCGCCGCACGGCCGCAGACAACTCCAACGGTTCGCCGGCCTTACAGCGGCCGGCGCTTCTGAGCATCACCTCCCACCGGCCGGTCGCAATCTCTTTAAGGAACAGGCCCTCGATTTTCCCACCGGTCCGCCGGCGGCACCGGAAGCGCGCCGGGATGACGCGGGTGTCATTCAGTACCAGCAGGTCGCCGGCGCGAAGCAGCCGCGGCAGTTCGCCGAATACGTGGTCACAAACCCGCCCGCCGTCTCTCTGCAGGCGCAGCAGGCGTGATTGATCACGCCGCCGCGAAGGCACTTGGGCGATCAGCCCCGGGTCCAGCCGGTAATCAAAATCGCTTGTTTTCAGGGGCATTTTCACTTCACGGGCCACATCGCGACGCAACTATGTTCCCACAAACCGGGGCAATTTACAAACTATTGTAACTCCGCTTCCACAAGAGCATTAGCACCAAATTTAACGAGTTATCCACATGTTTTCAACACTCCGTCGCAAGGCCGCAAACGCAAGTGTAGTCCCGGGAACTCCAAGGCAGCAGGCGCCGGCGCCAAGCCCGCAGGCGGCCTCGTACCTCCCGCGGTTCGCCAGGGACTCCGCGCGGGGCGAGAGTCTTTTTGCCCAAATGTGGAAACGCTTCTGAAAGTCCCCCACTTGCACGCCGATAAGAACAAAGTGAAGGCATCGAGAAATCCGTTACCCCCGAGGTGATCCATGCCCGCCCAATCAACAGAGGATATCATCTCCGGGATTCTCGTGATGACCCGACCGCAACTGGTTAGTCTGCTTCAGGAGACGTCATGCAAATTTATTGTCGACTTTTCGGTTGATTACCTTAACTCGCTGAGTCTGGAGCGCCTGCGCCACGTCGCATTGGCCGTCTGCCTGCACAACCACGCCGCCTGAGTTTACGGCGATTCCTTATGGGCAGACATTCAACAGGCGCCCGGTCACTTCCCCACCCCGCCGCCGGGCAACCCGGCTGTCCCTTCGGCGCGCTTGCCCACAACGGCGACGCCCACCCGGTCGGCCAACGCCAACGTGGTGGACTTATCGACGATAAGCGTCCTGCCGGTCTCCACCACCAGGCAGATACACTTGGCGTCCCTGAGGTTGCTGATGGTGTTCGGCCCCACCGTCGGAACGTCGAATCGCATGTCCTGCTTGGGGCGGGCAACCTTGACCATGGTCCATCCGCCCACCCGGCAGACGCGCCCGGCGCGGCGGATCATCGCATCGGTGCCTTCCATCGCCTCCACCGCGACAATGTCTCGCTCCTTGACGGCGATGGACTGACCGATGTCCAGTTCGGCGCTGGCCCGGGCGATTCGCCAGCCGAACTCCACGTCTCTCTCGGCCGCCCGCGGGATGGGCGTCTTGGTCATCAGTCCCTCATCCGCCAGGTGCTCAGTGCAATACTTTACGCTCGACACCATTTCGATCCCTTCACTCCGCAGTTCGTCGGCCACCGCCAGCAGCACGGCGTTGTCGCGCTTGTCCTTGCGGAGGCGAAAATACCATATCCGCACCGCCCGCAGATCCGGAATATACCGCAAAAGCCGCCGCGGGGAATAAATCGCCTTTTTCCGCACCCCTCCGATCATGACGGCCTCGTGCACCCCCCCGCGGCGCAGCGTTGAAATCCACTTGCTGGGACGCGTCACGCCGGCCCAGGCAAACTGATCGGCCAGATACTTCAGCCGCGGGGAGGCATGCCCCGCCAGACCCACCACCACCAGCGGGCGTCCCTGCTGGCGCACACCGTTGGCCACCAGAAACGGCAGCCGCCCCGACCCGGCGATTATGCCCACGGGCTGCGGCGGGTCCCTCTGCTCGCTTGGGTGTCTTCGCCTGTCATCCATTCAACCGGATATCTTACCCCCCAGACGCCGCGTGGCAAACACAAGACCCTGGAACACCTTTTCTTTCGCCCTTACCTCTTTGGGTCCGTTATGCGCCCGTCGGTCAGGTGAAGCGTTCGATGCGCCTCGGCCGCGATGGAAGCATCGTGCGTTACCACCAATATTGTCTGCCCTCGCCGGTTGCAATCTTCCAGCACGTTGAGAATCTTTCGCCCGGTTCCCGAGTCGAGGTTGCCGGTAGGCTCGTCGGCCAACAGGATCTTCGGTTCGTTCATCAGCGCGCGTGCGATGGCCAGGCGCTGCCGTTCACCGCCCGACAACTCGCTGGGACGGTGCTTCAGCCGTCCCTGGAGGCCCATTTGTTCCAACAGCCCCCTGGCGCGGCGGCGCAGCGTCCCGCGACGCGACGGCCAGGCAATCAGCGACGTGCCCACTCGCGCCGGCAGCAGGGCGTTGTCCAGAACATTCAACTCCGTAAAAAGGTGGTAAAACTGGAACACGAACCCCACCTCCCGGCAGCGCATGTCGTTTCGCCGCATCGCCGAAAGCGCCGCCGCGTCCCGCCCGTCCAGGATCACCTGCCCACGGTCGGGCCGATCCAGCAGCCCCACCAGGTGCAGCAGCGTGCTCTTTCCGCTGCCCGAGGCCCCCACGACGGCTACAAACTCACCCGGCGCAACCGAAAAACTCACCCCGCGCAGCACGTGCAGGTCCTGCCGGCCAAGGCGATAGGATTTACACAACCCTTCGACCAGAATGGCTGGTTGGCTACTCATATCGCAGCGCCTCCACCGGCTGCATCCGGGCGGCCCAAATCGCCGGTATCAGCGACCCGACCACTCCGGCCACGATCGCCCCAATGACGATAGTCACAACCGTCATCAACTGGACCTCGTTGGGGATCTTGTCGAACATGAAGAACTCCCGGTCCCACGGCTGAAACCCGAACACCGTATCCAGCCAGTCGGCGATGGGATTGATGTTGCGAACGAAAACGTATCCTCCCGCCGCACCCAACGCCGACCCGGCCAGCCCCACCGCCGCACCGTAAGCCAGGAAGATGCCCGCCACACCGCTGCTGGAGGCGCCGATGGACTTCAGCACGCCGATATCCCGCGTCTTCCGCATCACGATCATGTAGAAGATCACGAAAATCAGCACCAGCGCCACCAGCGAGATAATGCCCAGGATTATCACCATCAGCGTTCGCTGGGCCTCGATGGGACCCACCACTTTCTCTTGGCGCTGCCTCCA
>JASLZV010000419.1 GCA_030754715.1 Phycisphaerae bacterium | reverse complement strand
AAGTTTATTACCGACGCGTACCAGAGGCGGGTTTTCGAGGACATGCGCGAGCACGGCATGACGACGGCTACGGTGTACCTCTACCCGGTCGTCGACGGCAAGTTCACGCTGACCGGGCACACCAAAAACCACCTTGGTTTTATTCCGACGATGGAGACGCTGAAAGAGGCCAAACTAGTGACCCCGGGTCTACCGGTCATCTGGCTGGGCGCGGAGTCCTACGGCCCGGACGTGTGGAAGGGGGTGCTGGATGAAGGCCGCAAGAAGAAGTGGCCGGAGATAGTGTTCTACGCCGTGGATGAGCCGGGCGAAGAGAAGCGAAACAAGCAGGTGCGGGCGTTTATGAAGGGATTCAACGCCTTCCGCAGCAAATATCCGCAGTATGGACTGCGGGTAACGACGGCCCTGGGCAGTTCTCCGGGGATTCATAAGGTTGGACATTACTACGATCTGTGGATCGGACACACGCTCTTGGCGTTGGATGGTGTCGGAGGCGAATGGGCGAAGGAAAGGAACTGGGACACGGACATGATATCGGAGGCTAAGAGGCTCAAAAAGGAGCTCTGGGTCTACGACTGCTCGCTTTCCCCCGTGCATGCCGAGATGAACCGGTATTATTTCGGCATCTGGGCGTGGACGGCAGGCGTGAAAGGCTGCTCGCACTGGGCGTATTTTGCTCAACCTTATTTGAGTTACGCCTATCCCACGGAGGATGAACTGGTTCCGACGATCGGCTGGGAGTCCGTGCGCGAGGGAATCGACGATTACCGGTATCTGGCTACGCTGAAGCGGTTGGCCGACAAGGCGCGGGCGGCAGGCAAGAAACAGGCGGCCAGGCAGGCGGATGAGATTCTGGAGCAGGTCAAGCAAATGGTCACCATGGGCAATTACTCCAAGGTCTTTTGTGAGGCGAAGAAAAGCAGCGATAAGGATGCATGGTCCTGGAATCGGCCGCGCCCAGAGCCGGATCTGGCGATTGAGGCATATGACCAGATGCGATCCAAGGTCGCCGGGGGTATTGCGGATGTAGAAAGGGCGATGAAGGGACCTAAGTGACACTGTAATCGTCACGGCCGCCGAGTCGAACGTGAGTAACAGCGGTGCTATTTGTACCGACAAAGGACAGGAAAACAGGCCCCGGGCAGCGTGAAACCTAATTACTTGAGGAGTGTGTGATGCGCAACAACACGCTTATGAAATCGTGCGTTCTGGCTATGATCGGGGTTTTGTCGGCCAGTTCGATGGTTTCGGGGAAGTCTTTGAAGGCCCCGCCGGGGCTGTTCAAGGACCTCAACGACGAGATCGTCGGC
>JASLZV010000418.1 GCA_030754715.1 Phycisphaerae bacterium | reverse complement strand
GATGGGCGACCGATCATTCGGGCGTAACCACTGCACACCGTCGCGGCTGTAGGCAAGTTGCACGTCGACGTGGCCAAGGCTCTTGGCCGGCCAGTCGGCAGGCGGTTCGTGGAAAACCTCGTAGGACTCAGACTCCGGCAGCGAATACTGGGTGTTCAGCAGCCCCAAACAGAGATCCTCGTAAAAGAACGGCGTCATCCCCTGGAAATTGAACAATTCCGGCGGGTCGAGTGCGTCACCGGGCACCATGATGCGCCCATTGTCCTCCCAGTTGACCAGGTCGTAACTTTCATAAAGCGAGATGTCACGCGGAAGGTTCGGTACCCGGCGGGTATAAAGTTGATACTTCCGCCGCTCCTGATCGTAGATGAATCCCCATCCGCCGTCACTTATTCCCCGGAGTATCGGATTGACGTGCGTCGGACGGTCCCAGATGATCCCGTCGGCCGAATACGCCAGGCAAAGAGGCATGTGAAAGTTCGACCACTGCATTTCTTCGCTCTCGGCCTGGAAAATGATCTTGTAACGTCGGGCCGCCACGTCGCTCGGGTCATCGATAATGGTGTAGGTAAGAGACAACATTTCGCCGATGATGTAGTTATTCTCTTTGGAGCCGTTGACCTCCACCATATTCATGATGGGCTTTTCCCAGTGAATGCCGTCTTCGGATGTGGCGTAGGCGGTTTTTCGGCCGCGCTCCCAGTATTCATCCGCACGCCGGCCGCACACCACGTACCACATTTTGAACAACTTCTCATCTTCGTCGTAGAGAACGTTGTTGTAGTTGAACATCTCCATCTTATCGGTGTCCCATGGGGCGTCCAATTTCACGACTGGTTCGGGATGTTTGACGGCCTGGTTGACCTTTCGCTGGAGGTTGTGCACCTCCAGCAGGAAGGCGTCGTCGATGAGAAGAATCTTGTTCCTGTAGGTCTGGTTCATTTGTGGATCCTTTTCAGCTGTGTACCTTCGCAGGCACGTGCTTTGGCTAATCGGATTACATTTCCTGCGGCGTCGCAATTTGGATTACCTCGGCGGCGTGCGCCGGTCCAAGTGTACTACTGCGGCACCGTCAGTCATACGACTGAACGTAATGCTTGTGGCGGATCCGCGGGGTGAATGAATAGAGTTTGGCCTTTTTCAGATGAAACCGCAGGCGGATTGGCCGGGCCTGGATCAGGTGGCAGTCCTTTTTGCCCTTCCACTTGAGCACGTGCCGGACACTGTCGGTGGTGATCGGAATGCAGTCCGTCTTTGAAAAACCTTCAATCACCTTCCCGTCTGCGTCGAGGGCCTCGACGAGAATCGACCCGCCTTCGGCGTCTGCGTTTATCTCCAGCGTGTCGCCGAT
>JASLZV010000417.1 GCA_030754715.1 Phycisphaerae bacterium | reverse complement strand
AGCGACTGGGGCAGGAAGCCGAGGCGGTCACCAGCCACGATCCGCTTGGTGAGTTGAACAAGATGTTGGAGGGGCACAAAGCGGTCCATGTTCCTGGCCTTCCGCCGTTTGCGGGTGGTCTGGTCGGCTACGCCGGTTATGACATGGTGCGATATTATGAGAACATCGGCGAAGGCCCTGCCGACGACCGCGGACTGCCTGACCTGTCGTTCGGCCTGTACCGCACGATGGTGATCTTCGATCACGTCTCCAAGACGATCAAGGTTGTCGCCAACGCCCATGTTACCGGCGATCCCGGCAGCGCATACCAACAGGCCTGCGATGCCATCGAGCGAACGATCGGACGGCTGTGCGAAGGCGGCGGACGTCCGGTGGACGAAATCAACCTTGTAGGACTTCCTCAAAAGCCTTTCCAGAGCAATCTGCCCCCGCAGCAGTTCATCGCGACAGTAGACGCCTGCAAGGAGTACATCCGCGCGGGCGACGTTTTCCAGGTGGTACAGTCACAACGGCTGTCGGTGGAAACGAACGCCAGGAGTTTTGACATCTACCGGGCGCTGCGAGTGGTGAATCCCTCGCCGTTCATGTTCCTGCTGAATACGCCGGATGTGACATTGGTGGGCTCAAGCCCGGAGATTATGTGCCGCGTGCAGGATTCGGTGGTGACCAGTCGGCCGCTGGCTGGAACCCGCGCGCGGGGCAAGACCGATCAGGAGGATACCGCGCTCGAGAAAGAACTGTTGGCCGATCCCAAGGAACGGGCCGAGCACATCATGCTGGTGGATCTGGCCCGCAATGACGTGGGGCAGGTGGTTCGGCCCAACTCCATTGAATTGTCGGACCTGATGACCGTGGAGCGTTACAGCCACGTGATGCACATCGTTTCGGAGGTCAAAGGCATTCTGGCCGAGGGCAAAACGGCCTTCGACGTATTGCGAGCGACGCTGCCGGTGGGGACGGTGTCCGGCGCTCCGAAGATCCGCGCGATGGAAATCATCGACGAGTTCGAGCCGACGCGGCGCGGTCCTTACGCCGGGGCTGTGGGGTATATCGATTTCTCCGGCAACATGGACACTTGTATTGCGCTGAGGACGATGGTGATCATCGGCAACATGGCGTATCTGCAAGCAGGCGCGGGTATTGTTGCCGACTCGGTGGGCGAAAGGGAATACCAGGAAACGGTCAACAAGGCCAAGGCCCTGCTGCGGGCCATCGAGGTGGCCGAAGCGGGGCTGGGCCGGTAGCAGTAACACGGCTTTTAGGGCTGCGTCTTGGGCTTTTTCTTCTTGCCCAGCACACTCAGCACAATTCCCCATACAATTACTGCCGCAACCGATCCGGCTACGTCCGCCAG
>JASLZV010000416.1 GCA_030754715.1 Phycisphaerae bacterium | reverse complement strand
GGTCCATCTAACCACCGCCATGTTCTTCTTTGACGCCGACTTGGCCAAGGCGGGCACCGGGACAGGCGCCGGACTGCTCGCGAGGGTTTACCCTAGCAGGCCGGTCATGCCTCACGTGCTGGTTGATATCGCCCCACAGGATCGCCGAAAACTGCAACGCCTGCGCTGGGGCGCCTGGGCGGCAAGCCGCGCCAGGCCGGACACCGCGCCGGCAAGTCGGCCTGCTGCTTCGTTGGGGGCTCGCCTGGTCGAGGATCTGCTCCAACTGGATGCGCCGCTGGCCCGCGCGGTTGAACTGTTGCAACGCCCCGAAAAAATCCTCCGGATTCTCGCCGCCGCCGCCCGGAATCGCCGGGCCCGGCAGACGGCCCGCCCAGCCGCTACGGCAATCCGCACGGCTGTCGATGACACCGAATGACCGACCCAACTTATATCCTGGGAATCGAGTCCAGTTGTGACGAGACCGCCTGTGCGGTAGTGGCCGACGGGCACCGCGTCCTGAGCAACGTGGTGGCCAGCCAGGTCGAACTGCACAAGCGTTTTGGGGGGGTCGTGCCGGAGATCGCCTCCCGCGCCCACATCGAGGCGATTAATAACGTGATGGCCGAAGCGCTCGACCGGGCCGAGACGGCCGCCGAGAATGTCGCCGCCGTTGCGGTGGTCAACGAGCCGGGTTTGATCGGCTCGCTGCTGGTGGGCCTGATGGCCGCCAAGACCGCCGCGTGGGTGTGGGACGTTCCGCTGGTGGCCGTCAATCACGTGTATGCCCACGCCTACGCCCCGGCGATGGACGCCGATTCGATCGAGTATCCCGCCGCCGCGCTGATTTGCAGCGGCGGGCACACGGCCCTTTACCAATTCCGCTCCCCAATGGAACTGTCGCTTCTGGGAAGCACGATTGACGACGCCGCGGGCGAGGCCTTCGACAAGGTGGCCTGCATCATGAACTTGGGCTATCCCGGCGGACCGCCTATCGACCGGGCGGCACGGGAGGGCAACGCCAAGGCGATTGACTTTCCCCGGTCGCTTCTTGGCGGCAGGTCGCTGGATTTCTCCTTCAGCGGGCTCAAAACGGCTGTGTTGTATTACGTCAACGGCGTCCCGGGCGAGCGCCGCGGGCGGCGGCGCAAGGCCGGTCCGGCCGCTCGCCGCGCATCGGCGCAAAAGAACGCCGGACGCGGCATCGAGAACTTCACGCCACAGGAGGTGGCCGACCTGGCCGCCAGTTTTCAGGCTGCAGTCGTGGACGTGCTGCGGATAAAACTACGCCGCGCCGCCAGGGAAACCGGCGCGAGAACGCTGATCGTCGGCGGCGGGGTAGCCGCCAACACCGCGCTCCGGGCGGCGATGGCCGACCTTGCCGACAA
>JASLZV010000415.1 GCA_030754715.1 Phycisphaerae bacterium | reverse complement strand
TTAGATGCATGAATGGCTCCTTTCAATCGACATTTTCCGAATTATCCGTTCGCAGGCCTCCCTATCCTACCGAAGGGATTGGCCCCGACAAGGCAAATCACCTGGAGCATCAGCGCCGAGCGGGGTAGGGGGTACACTTGACGCCAGTGCAAGTGACGAACATGTGCTAGAACTTCGTTCGGCAGGTGGAGCGCTTTGCCCCCTTTACGTGAGGGTTGCTGTACAGTACCTTTATTGGAGTGTAATCGTGGTGCGGAGAACGGTAAAACCATTGGCTGGTATCTACTTCCGTAATGAGCGCCCCGGGTCTGTGCAGTGGGAGTTTGCCGTCGACGATGCCGTCCGGAGTGACAAAAAACGCCGGCCAGGAACTCTGGCGCCGACACGTGTTGGTGGCACTTATCCACATATCGTTGTTTGAAGCGTAAGACTGCATGGTAGCCGGAACAATATGCCCCAAGACGTTCTTCCAGCGGGTGAGAAATGCCGCGTCCTGACCCCCATTGTGATAGGAATGCAGCATTACCTGCACACCCAGCGATTTGTAATGGTGATAGAGCTGCGGTTTGCGGAAGTCCGAGCAAATCAGAACACCAAACCTGATTCCCTTGACCTGAAAAACAACCATCCGCGTACCGCTGGAATAGTAGGCTTCATCGTTTTCCTTCAGTCTCTTTGCCTGCACCGGTCTGACCACCCTGAGAATCTTGTCGTATCGATCAATGAGTTTGCCTTGTGAGTTGACTATGAAAACACTGTTATGTGGTGGCAACTTATCGTTCAGGTAGTGGTTGCCGCCGAAGGCCAGCCAGAGCCGTAACGAACGTGCTTTCTCACACAGGACCTGTTTGCACCGGAGGTCCTTGTCCCAGTTGTAAGCATCCAGGTTGGGGATGTCCACCCCGGCGTAACCACCCAGGCCGCATTCGCAGAAGTGAGCCAAATGTGCTCCTTCGTTAGAGGCCCGTTCCATCAAGCGCAAAATGGCGTCACAATCCTTTTCGAGGTTGCCACTCACGGGGTGCTGACACGTAGCGATTCGGACCTTCATATGGCCCTCCTGCTGCGCAAAGGGTGACAGACTATGCACCCACCTTTAGGTGTACAGTCTGCCAGCCTTTTGACCGACTCCGGTTCATAGGATTTCCGATTTAGACGCTTAAACCGGGATTTCCCAGATTACTCTGCCTAAGACCGTCCCGGGCCTCTGCGGTGATTCTACTGCGGCTTCAGGGACTGTCAAGACTATTCCCGGACTCCAAGAAACGGACGTGACGTGCTCCCGATTTCTGTTCCAACCTGAGTGAGAGTCAGGCCAATGTTTTAGCCGTGTGTTCCGGAGGATGAGGCGAAGCCGAATCCGGAGGAACA
>JASLZV010000414.1 GCA_030754715.1 Phycisphaerae bacterium | reverse complement strand
CAAGACCAAAGCCGCGGAGGCCATCGCTCAAGGGCAAAACAAATATACCCAGACGCAGGGCACGGCAGAGTTGCACGAGGCGATCGCCCGCGTGTGCAAGGTGGAGTTCGGCTGGGACGACCGTCGCGGTTATCTGGTAACCTCCGGCGTCAGCGGCGCTCTGCTGCTTGCGATGCTGTCGCTGGTAAACAGCGGCGACGAGGTGGTGCTGGCCGACCCATACTTTGTGATGTACTCGCACCTGATACATCTGGCGGGCGGGGTGCCGGTTCTGATGGACACCTATCCGGACTTTCGACCCGATCCGCAGAAGTTTGCCGACGCCATCACGGACAAGACCCGGCTGCTCCTCCTGAACTCGCCGGCCAACCCCACCGGCTACGTGTATGCCGAGGATGAACTGCGGCAGATTGCCGACATTGCCGCCGCCCGTGATCTGCTGGTCATCTCCGACGAGATATACAATCTGTTTTGCTACGATCAGCCGTTCGTTTCCATGGCTTCAGTGTACGACAACACACTACTGATGCGTGGCCTGTCCAAGAGTTACGGGATGACCGGATGGCGGATCGGGTGGTGCACCGGTCCAAGGCCGATCATCGAGAAGATGACGATGCTCCAGCAGTACAGTTTTGTGTGTGCCCCCAGCATGGCCCAGGCGGCTGCCCCGACGGCGATGGAGACGGACATGTCGGTGCAGGTGGCCGCCTACAAGAAGAAACGCGACATGGTAGTCGAGGCGCTGGGTGAAACGTTCGGCCTGCTGGCCCCGGGCGGGGCGTTTTACGCCTTTGTGCCAGCACCGGACGGCGAGGCCACCGCTTTCGTCACCCGCGCTATCGCAAACAACGTTCTGGTTATCCCCGGCAGTGTATTTTCCAGCAAGGACACGCACTTCCGGGTTTCCTACGCCACCAGCGACGAGAGACTCGCAGAGGGACTGGAGATACTGAGGAAACTGGCATAAGCCGCCGCAGCCCGTCGAAGTGCCCGTATAGCCTTTTACCTGGAACCGTAAGAACATTTGCTCAGTTCGCTCCCCCGCTGCAATCCGAGTTCTCCATTCTCCGTACCGACTCAATTTATCTTGCATAAACGACGCAGAATAACTATACCGGTCCCGAGAATTCCAGGCGGTGGGCCCGCGGTCGCCATGGTGCCGCGCGGGACCTGCCGGCAGGCAGGCTTTCCACAATCACTCAGAGCCCGGAATGCCGTGTACGCGGATCCGGGAAGAAGGCGGCCGTGAAGTTTCACCTAATTGACAAGATTGAGTCAATCGAGCCGGGCAAGCGGATCGTGACCATCAAGGCCCTGACGCTGGCCGAGGAGTACCTGTCCGATCACTTCCCGACTTATCCGGTGATGCCGG
>JASLZV010000413.1 GCA_030754715.1 Phycisphaerae bacterium | reverse complement strand
CGAAGAAGAAGGTGTCCAGCGGCATGATCTCGCGTTGGATCAGGTGCATGGGGGAGGCCGCCAGAGAGACAAAGCCCGCCGCTAGCCCGCGATTACCGACGCGTTGGGCGAATGCGGCGTATCCATCGTAATTTGGTTCGACCGCGGCGTTTTCAAATATATGTCCCAATGCGGCGTAATCGTCGGGGCCCTTAAAAGCGTACTCCTCAACGTGGGTGATAGTGATGCCCGCCTTGCGCATGCCTTCGTTGTAGAGGGTTGTCGTGGTGACCGTGCCGGCGGGGGTGCGGTAGGCCACGTGTGTCCTGTCACCATCGACGTGATACGTGCGATGGACGTTTTCGAGCACCGTTCGATAGGGCATGAAGTGAAGATTGAAACCGCCGAGGGCTCGGTCGAGTTCGTCATCTATGCCGCGGAGGTCTTTGAAGTCCGGTACGATGGCGTGCATGGCCGCACCGAGGCCATCGACGATTTGCCTCAAGGAAGCGTCTCGGTATCCCTCCGGAAGCGTCCCGGCCCGCTTGTTGGCCTTATACCACAGGTCCAGGCGGGGGGCCCAGGGTATCTTGTCCAGAGGCTGCCCCGAGATTGCATCCAACATCGCTTGCTTGTGATTCGCAGCCACAGGCGAATCCTTTCTTGACGCTGGTGTAAGCAGTCTCGACAGAATACCAATGTTGGGCGGCCGACAAAAGCGCCGATTGTTCCGCGATTGTTCCGCTGGAGCGGGGCAATATCCCGACGAGCGGTTGCACCCGGCTGCGGGGGCAGCGTAAGATGCCCCTCTGTGGTAATAGACCGAATGATGACCGACGCGGATAAACCATTTGTTCTGTTGGGTCTGGGCGAGGTTTTGTGGGACCTGCTGCCGGGCGGAAAGCAACTTGGCGGCGCCCCGGCGAACTTCGCCTACCACGCCTGCGCGTTGGGTGGGCGGGGTGTCGTGGCCAGTTGCGTGGGCGACGACGACCTGGGTCGGGAGATTCTGGCGAAACTCGACGCGCTGCAAGTGGACCGAAGCGCCGTAGCCACCGACGGGGAACATCCCACCGGCACGGTGTCGATCGACGTGGACGACCAGGGTCAGCCGAACTATACCATTCATGAGGGGGTGGCGTGGGACTTTATCTCTGCGGGTGCGAACCTTCTGGCCACAGCAGCGCGGGCCGACGCAATGTACTTCGGCTCGGTGGCCCAGCGATCGCCCGTTTCGCGGCGAACGATAAGGCGGTGCCTGGCCGCCGCGAGCGGCGATTGCCTGCGAATCTACGACATCAACCTCCGCCAGTCGTACTACAGCAGGGAGATTATCGACCGGACGCTTGCGTTGAGCGACGTGCTGAAACTCAACGAGGAAGAACTCGTCGTGGTGGCC
>JASLZV010000412.1:1122-1441 GCA_030754715.1 Phycisphaerae bacterium | reverse complement strand
GTCGCGGTGGGTGTCCTTGGTCAGACCGTTCTTGCCGGCCTCCAGGAAGGCCTTGGACCAGCGATAATAGACCGACGGTGCAATGCCTTCACGCCGGGCCAACTCTGAAATGGGGATCTCGCCTCGAAGGCCTTCCAGAACGATGCGAATCTTCTCTTCTGCGGAGAACTTCCTGCGTGTGGCTTTGCGGATCTGGTTGATGATGTTCTTTGCCATGATCGGCTCCTTGTACCTGCTCCCAGCGGAGGGTTCCAGAGCCGAATCCGCGGCTGTCGGCGGCGGTCGCGAGCCCGCGCAACCGCCCCCCCCCCCCCGGACG
>JASLZV010000412.1:0-1112 GCA_030754715.1 Phycisphaerae bacterium | reverse complement strand
ACATTCGCTCCCATTCATTGCCAAAGTCGCTGACGTTGAACAGCCACGATAGGCCAAAACTCGCCCCTACTCGCCAACGTGGTGTGCTTGACGTTGCGCACGATAGCGGAATACAATCACCTTTGGTTGTCAGCACTTGCCAACATGTGGCACGACCTGACAACGCCCAGGCGCCCGTAGCTCAATCGGACAGAGCATCGGTCTTGTTTCCGACGCCCCAGCCAACGGTTCCCTTGTCGGTCCAGAAGCCCGTCTTGCCGCCGGACTGCCAGAACTTCCCATTGGTCAGGTCCGTTGGGTCACCGGCATCGGTGCAGTATCCGTAGTTGGGTTTCAGGGAATAGGCGGCCTTCTTTCCCGACAAGAGGTTTGTTCCGGTCAGCGGCTCGACCTGAGCCGCGAGCGCGTGGCCGGCCACCAGGCCGACCATAACAATACCGACAATGCTGCTGGCCATTCGTTGATGGATACTCATTTTGCGGTCTCCTGGTAACGGTGGGTTCGCAGTGGCTATCGACATTTCCCATATGACTGTGTGCCTGGGACCGTCCTGAGCCTTGATGATTCTACTGCGGCTTCGGGGACCGTCAAACTATTCCCGGACTCCAAGAAACGGACACTTACCTGCTCAGAGCGGCGATTGTCGGGCTGAGTACGCCACCTGTCCCGGAACGTGCAGGAGCGGGTCACCTGGTTGGGAATCACTGAGGAGGAATATCTCGTGCTGTGCGGGTTGGGACAGAAGGGCTGGCACCACCACCACCCCCCCCAGATGGAACGATGCGTCGACTCCAGGGGCTCTTCCGCCTCCCCTCTCTCACCTTCACCAGAATTTCGTGACCACCCTGAAAATCGCCGCGGCGCGCTGGTTGGGGTGTTCCTGCATCATCGCGTGGGGTGCAGATCGTTCACGGCCGCCGCGCGGGGCAGATGTACCGGAGGCATTATCTCGCACCGGGGGGTCTATCCGCCGGCAGCAGTGAAGTCTATTCCTCGGCGGCTGTGGCCGGCGATATTTGCATCACTCGGATGTTATCCATCTCCAGGATGTTGTTCTCTACCGTCTTCTTGTGCTTGCGCGAACCGACGCTGACGCACAGTGTTGTGCCGCT
>JASLZV010000411.1 GCA_030754715.1 Phycisphaerae bacterium | reverse complement strand
CCTCCAAGATGGCGATCTCACGTTGCGCCCCCTTCATCACGATGAGTGTCTGCTCCAACCCGACCTGTGCTTCTTCAGCCTCCAAAGCATCCAACTCGTCGCCCGTTTCCAACAATCGTGCAATCGTGATCTCGGCTTTCCTGACGCCAATCTCAGCCATGCGTAGTTTGTGCCCCATGTCCTGAAGTTCCATCATCAACTGGTAGAACTGCATCTCTGGCGTGTCGTGCTGACCCAGTACGAAGTGGATCAACTGGTAGCGGCTGCGGGGCTGCTGGATTTCTGCGATTGCTTCGGTGATATTCATGCCAATGCCCCACAATCTGACCATGAAGTAATCGTATATCTACCCTCAGTTAGGGCATTTCCCAAAACAGTGCGCGTCTCGGCAGGAAAAACGTATTTGTCAACCGTGTCCAGCCAACTACTTGTGTATCCAGCACCAAAGTACCCAGCAGTACCAGAATTCGATGCACCCGCAAGACGATTACGACTCACTGAAAGATCAGTACTTACCGCAGAACGAACTTCAGAGGGGCAAGCCCACCTGTCTACATGGACCATCGTAGGCATCCAAGTCGCGTTCGACCCCTGTCCGCCACCATAATAAAACGCTACACCTGCATCCGCTATTGCAGCATGATACATAGCCTTCAACGACAACCCATCGCTAACCATAGAATGGGTTTCACTAGGAAAGGACCACTTGTCAATATCTGTATACATGACCGGCCAAGTACCCCGGTATCCCCCAGAGGAATATCCGGCTACAGCATTGTCGGCGTTTCCGATAACGTAGCCAGTGCCATTAGCAAGCCCACTACCAAGCGTGCTTTTAGTATCACCGGGAAAAGCAATCCTATCCACATGATCAGCCCATCCGACAGAAGGAGAGCCACCAGCGGAATATCCGGCTACACCGGCATCAGCAAAACCTGCATTAGCATAATTGTCCTCCGTTAGTGTTATACCTAATGTCGCAATCGTATCATTAGTAAAATTAAACTTTTCTATTGTATCGTGAAGGCCAGCGATACCACCACCCATATGATAACCAGCAACGCTCGGATCTGACGCACCTGCTCCATAGTTGTATGCTTCACTCAAAACCGTACTCAATAGAGCAGAAGTCTCAGTGGCCCAAGGCATTTTATCAATATCATCTCTTGCGGTTGGAGCAGTACCGTCAACGCCACACACCCAAAACCCCGAACCGACGAGAGCGCCACCGCCAGCGGAACCAGCAGCGCCAAACAACCCGAACCTAGAGCCTCCTAATACCATTATGTGGTGAAGTCCGTTCCGGTAACTGCTCCGTACCACACGGGCGAAGCCCCTCCGTTGTAGGTGATAAATGTAACAATATCTATGTCCGCAGCGCCGGTACTCGCTTCCATAGCCTCTCCACCGGCCCACTTCACACCTGTGAATGTTACGGTGCGAGAGCCTGTGCCATCCTGCGTAAGAACCAGAGTGAGTGAGGT
>JASLZV010000410.1 GCA_030754715.1 Phycisphaerae bacterium | reverse complement strand
CCCGATCGTCTTGGGCACAGGAGGTCCGTAGTCGGAATTCGACACCGCGATGTGATGGACCAAATCGCGGTCGACAAGATTGTTGTACGCCATGTTGAAGTAGCGTGTCTTGTCGCCTGACAGGTCGACGCCCCCGTCGGGAGTGGCGCCGCTGTGACACTTCGCACAGTACTTGTCCAGGACCGGTTGCACCACACGGACGAAATCAACGATGCCGTTAGTTCCCCAATCCGGACGCTGCGGAATTGACGGAGCACGTTTCGCCGCCAAACGCCTGCGACCCTGCTTGGGCGAGGCGCCGCGACGCTCATGGCAGCCCACGCAACTGCGGGTCTCGTCCGGCATGACCTGTGTCGTAGAACCCATGCGCTGAATCACCTTTCCCTCGGCGTCCAGGGCGTTGAAAGAAATGTCTCTGATCGCCGGCGCGCGAAAGTGGGCCGAGCCGTCGGATTCCACCGGAACCGTGCCGATCAATCGCCTCACATAGAGCGTCCCGCGGCCGATCGTGGGAGAAATATCCCAGGCGTATCCCCCGGTGTGTTTGTGTGTCTTGGGGACCTGCTCCATGATCTGGAGGGCCTTCACCTCGCCGCGCTTGACATGCTCCCCCAGGCCCATATAGGCATCTTGCAGCAGGAGGACGCCCGTACGGGTGTCCGGTTTGCGATTTGCTTCGACCGGATTTCGGTAGACGAATTCCGGGTTCTTGCAGGCCGCCGGGATCACCGGCGGTCTCTTCCGGCGGCTGATTCGCAGGGGATTCCAGCAGCCAAGTTTTGTATCCTCGTAGACGCATTTCTTATTACCGCGATCGTCCAACAGGTAAACCCGGTTCCTGCGCCCGCCATCGCCGCCATAGGAAGCAAGAAACAGTCTCTCGTTGATTGGGAACGGGTCTTGATAGCCCCAGGGAAAGGAGACGTCGCAGACAACCTGCATCTCCTGTGTCACCCAGCGAAAGCCCCCGCCGCGCGGGGCCTCAGGCCCCAGACCATTCCATAGCAGTCCGATCATACCTGCGTGATGACTGTGATGAGGCCCGAACGTGGAAACAACTTCCGGGCGCCCCGGTACGCTGCGCGCCTCCCAAAAGGCATTGGGATCATCAATCGTGTTGCCAAAATACAGTTGAAAACCCGTCCCGTCCGGATTCATGGTCCAGAGCCCCTGGCGGGCAAACACGCCTTTGTCGACCCCGTAGTCCCAGCGAGTGAACAACACCTGGCCGTTATTCATAATCTGCGGCGTGTGGTCCGAGAGCGTGTTGCCGGAGACGCGGCGGACATTGCCGCCGTCGCGATTGACCACGTAAAGGCAGCCGGCCCGTCGGGGCTGGCAGACGAGCATATTACCGGCCCGATTGGAGACGAACATGATCTCGCCACTGGGCAGCTCGAGCGGACTGATATTGTTGCACGACCCGCTGGTGATGCGCTTGAGTCCGCGCCCGTCCACGCCGATTTCGTAGATGTGCCAGCCCCTCT
>JASLZV010000040.1 GCA_030754715.1 Phycisphaerae bacterium | reverse complement strand
AAGGGCTCCCAGCGCTTGATGGAGTGGGAAAGCCCCTGGGGTGTCGGTTTCCCAGCCTGGCACCTCGAGTGCTCGGCCATGGCCATCAAGTACCTCGGCGAGAGGCTGGACATTCACTGCGGGGGGGTGGACCACATCGCTGTCCATCACACCAACGAGATCGCCCAGGCAGAGTCCGCCCTAGGCCACCAGTGGGCCAACTGGTGGATGCACGGGGAGTTCCTGACCTTTCCAGCGGACGAGGCGGGACAGGACTCCAAGATGTCCAAGTCCAGCGGCGGGTTCCTCACGCTGGAGGGACTCGTTGAACGGGGCACAAACCCGCTGGCCTATCGTTACTTCCTGCTCAACGCCCATTACCGCCAGCAGTTGGCCTTCACGTGGGAGGCACTGGACGGTGCATCCAACGCATTCACGCGGCTCAAGCGCGCCGTGCTGGATCTGCGAGCCAAATACAACGGCCGCGAGCGTCCCATTGAAAGGCATCTCAAGGAATTCCACGCCGCCGTCGCCGACGACTTGAACATGCCTCGGGCCCTTGCGGCTATGTGGGGCGCCGTGAAAGATGCCGACACCCCCGGCGGCGAAATCTACGCCACGATTCTGGAAATGGACACAGTGCTCGGCTTGGGCTTCGACAAGATGAAAGAACAACTGGCGGCGGACACGGAAGAGACAGTTGACAGGCTGTTCAAACAGGTAGCCGGTCGCAATGACGGGGAGGGGCAAGGGCGACAGGCCACGTTCCAGGAAAAGATGGAGCGGGTCATTGCAGCACGGCGGGCGGCGCGGAAGGCAAACGACTTCGCCCGCGCCGACGAGATCCGGGCGGAACTGGGGCGGGCGGGGATAACGCTGGAAGATACGCCCACCGAAACGTTCTGGCGCGCTGCCTCGACACCCAAGACAAGAGGCGGGGCCTAGACACCAAGGCGAGGATGTGGGAGCGGCCGGCCATGAACACTTCCCGGACATGTCGGGTGGTGGGGATTGACCCGGGGCTGAACGTCACCGGCTACGGGGTAGTTGATTTTTTTGCCGGTTCAGCCGAACCGCTGATCGTGGAGGCCGGCACGATCCGCACGGACCCCAAGGCCGATACGGGCCGGCGGATTGAACAGATTCACGCCGACCTGTGCGCCCTACTGGCGGAGATGAAACCTGACCGGATGGGGATCGAAAAACTCTACGCCCATTACAAGCATCCACGGACGGCTATCCTTATGGGACATGTTCGGGGTGTGGTGCTGCTGGCCGCCCAGCAGGCCGGCATCGTCGTGCGAAACCTGGAAGCCACCAAGATCAAAAAAAGCCTCACCGGCAACGGTCACGCCTCCAAGCAACAGGTCCAACGGGCCATCCAGAGTTTGTGTAATCTGCCCCACCTGCCCGCCCCGCCCGACGTAGCCGACGCCCTGGCCATCGCCCTATGTGCCGAAAGACACGGATGAACGCAAAGTAACGCAAAATAAGCATGAACAGCGACAACAAAACGATCCCGGCGCATCGGACGAACTGTTAGAGTCTTTCCGAATAACCCCCTCTGCTGCGTCCTGGCTTTTGTTGTTGTCCCTTTTGGTGAAATCCGTGTAATGTGTGGACGATGATCGCAAGGATTTCCGGCAGGCTGGAAGAGGTGCGCGGCGCGGCGGCGTTGATCGACACCGGCGATGGGCTGTGGTACGAGGTGATGCTGGCCGCCTGCGATACGGATCGACTGGCCCGCCGCGTGGGGCAGGAGGTGGTCCTGCACACGATTCATCACATTGAAGGCGACCCGGCCCGCGGGCAGATGGCGCCGCGGCTGGTGGGGTTTCTGACCGAGACCGACCGCGACTTCTTCAGCGTGTTCACCACCGTCAAGGGGATTGGAGTTCGCAAGGCGCTTCGCGCGCTGGTCAGGTCACCGGCGGACATTGCGGCCGCCATCCAAGGCAAAGACACCAATTTCCTGATCGCCCTGCCGGAAATCGGCAAGCGGACAGCCGAGACAATTATCGCCCAGTTGCACGGCAAGGTGGAAGAATTCGCCGGCAAGACGGCCCCGGGCGGCAGGGAAGTCCCTCAGATCCCCGAAGCCGGCACAGAGGCTCTAGCCGTGCTGACGCAACTAGGTGAGCGGCGCAGCGACGCAATGGCATTGGTGGAGCGCGTGCTGGCGGCGGACCCGGATTTGCAAACGCCGGAGGAGATCATCCAGCATGCCTACAGGCTCAAGGCGGGAGGCGCGTAAGTGGCCAGGGAGAAAATCATATCACCGGAGCAGATCGGAGTGGAGGATGAGCAGTTCAACATTGCGCTGCGACCGAAGAACCTGGACGAATGCATCGGCATGGGTGAACTGCTGGAGAAGTTGCGCATCTCCATCACGGCCGCCCGCAATCGCAACGAGCCAATGGAGCACGTGCTGCTGCACGGGCCACCGGGACTGGGCAAGACCACGCTGGCCTACGTAATCGCCCATGAGATGGGCAGCACCATCCGCGTAACTTCCGGGCCCGCGCTGACCCGCCCTGGCGACCTGATCGGTATCCTGACCAACCTGGAACGGTGCGACGTGTTGTTCATCGACGAGATTCATCGCCTTTCGCCGGCCGTCGAAGAGTACATCTACCCGGCTATGGAAGATTATAAAGTGGACTTCGTGGTGGATTCGGGCATGCACAGCCGCACGATCAACCTGCCGCTCAAGCCGTTCACGCTCATCGGGGCGACGACCCGCTCGGGGATGCTCAGCCCGCCGCTTCGGACGCGATTCGGTATCAACCATCACCTGAACTTCTGGTCGGCAGAAGACCTGCTGGAACGTGGCCGGATGACCGCGACCATGCTGCCGATCGAGTACGACCAGCCGGCCCTGGAGATGCTGGCCAAGCGGGCGCGCGGCACGCCGCGAATCGCCAACAGGCTGTTGCGCCGCTGCCGCGACTACGCACAGGTCAAGGCCGATGGGCGTCTGACCATCGAAAGCGTAACCGCCGCCCTGCGGCTCGAAGGCATCGACGATTTGGGACTGGACGAACTGGACCGTTCGTTCCTGCGGACCATCATGAAGGTGTTCAAAGGCGGGCCCGTCGGGATCGAAGCCGTGGCGGCTACCCTGGGGGAAGAGAGCGACACGCTGGTGGATGTTGTCGAGCCGTATCTTCTGCAGATCGGATTGCTGGCGCGCACGCGCCGCGGGCGTCTGGCTGCCACAAAGGCGTATGAGCATCTTGGCGTCAAACCCCCCACCGACAGAGAAACGGGCGGACTGTTCCGCCCGGAGGAGTCCTCCTGAGGGACCGGCAATTCGCCCTACAGGCTCCAGGCTTTGGCAAAGGCCCTAAAACTGCGGTCGTAGGTCTTCTCCACTTCATCGGGAAAGCAGCACGCCGGCAATTCGCGAGTGGCTAGATGATAACGCAGGCACTCACAGCAGATTCCTGTCTTGTTACAGGAACTGTAGGTGCAGTTGCACCGCTCGAGGTTCTTCTGCTTGTTGTTACACTCCATTGGGTTCTCCTGCCCACGGACCGGGCCGCGTAAATCAATCGTTTCATGCCTTTGCGGCCATTGGCGTCGATGCGGAACGCAACCGCCACGCGCCGCCACAGGCATCACTTCTTGGACTCGATTCTCTTGCGGATTTTTTCGGCCTCGTCATCTTTGCCTTCGGCAGCAAGCAGTTCGGCCAGGCGCACGCCCAACCGGTAATAGGCCGTCTGTTCTGAGGCAATCGACCGTTCCTTCTTGGTGCGGGCAAAAAGTTTCTTGTACATGGAGATGGCCTTCTTGCGGTGGCCTACCTCCACCAGGAGCGTTTCGGCCTTCCGGGCGGCGGGAACCACGACCTCGGCAATCTTTACGTGCCTCGTTGCGGTCATCTGGTAGAGTTTCAGGGCCGCGGCGCGTTTGTTCTGATTGAGATAATCGTCGCCGGTAGCCATCAGCAGACGACCTTGGAGGTCCGGCCGACCGACGTAGATGCCCGTTGCCTTCTTGTACACGCCCATGCGATTCTTGCCATCGTCGATGGTGGGCACGATCTTCATCACCATCTCGCAACTGTAGTCGGGATACGCCTTGGCGGTCTTGGTAATCAGGACGTTGAAGAATCGGTCCAGGTTCTCGACTTTCAACAGATCGCGCCGGCGAAGAGAGACGATGAAATCCCAGGCCTCCCTCTGGGCCAGGTTCCGGGCGATCGCAATCTCGAGCAAGTCCTCCACCATCGCCATGTTGAGTTCGGCTGCAGGCTCCAGTTTGGCCTGGTCCACCGGTGTCTCGTTGCTGAATCGTTCGTTGTGTAATTTGGCCAGTCTCTTCAGTTCGCCCACGTCGGCGGACTTGTTTTCGTGGGCGACCTCAGCCACCATCTTGGCCAGTGCACAAGCGGCATCAGACTGCTCCCGGCGGTCCAGGGGCAGCAGGGCCGCGGCCCCCAGCAGCATTAATTCGGAATCCAGCAGCGACTTACCGGTGGCCGGGGCCTGCAACTGGCCGGTATAGTACTTGTGCTCCTCATATCGCCCGGTCTTGGCATCCCAGACGGCCTTCTTGCCGCTGGAGGCGATCTTCAGACAGGCCACCCAGGCGTGTGCAGTTCCTGTGCCGCCCCGCCCGGTAACAATCGTTGCCGGCACACCCAAGGCCTTGCACACTTCGGCGGCGAAGTAGGCCTGCTCTATGCACACGCCTCCAACCTTGCGCAAGTTCGGAAGCGTGAAGGGGATCCTGTCGATTCTCTTCGGTGCGCCCGTGCGTAAGTGCGCTGTGTCGTACCTGAGGTCGCCATAGGTCGTGGCGAGATTTCCGCGGGTCCAGTACCTGCCCATTGCCCAGAGCCGTTCCTTCAGGCTCAAATTGGTGTCGGTGAGATATCTGGACAGTTCGTAGGGCATTTTCTTGAGGTCGTAGCGGAGCTTCCGTTTGCCGGTATAGTATCTAAACGAGTCCAGCATGGAGGCGGGGTGCAATTGTTTACTCCCGTACAACGGCGAGGCCTCACGTGTGGTCGCAAAAGCCGTCGTCAGTTCCAGGTACCCCAAGACGCGCCCCTCGTCGGCCTCCTTCAGTTGTTTCAGTGCCTCCAGGGCCTCATCAGGTCTGGTAACGTCCCTCATCGCCCGGAGCATCAGCCTTGCCAGCGGGCGTTTCGAAAGCAGCCACTTGTAAAACTCCGTCCCCCCCTCGATCTTTTCGACCTCGGCCGCATACTTGCACGCCCGCTGCACGTAAACAAGGCCTGTCAGCGCCGAAATATCCTCACCCTTGTCCAGGCCCAGCGACAACCTGGCCAGAATAGCGGCCTGCACCCGCCCGCCCAACTCCTGGTATTGTTCGGCATCTTCACACTTGCTGAGTTCATCCATCGCGATTTTCGCCAGCCACGTGTCCTCCGCCGTCCTCGTGCCGACGGCGAACACGTCGGTAGCAAACCCCAAACATACAATCGCAAGCACCGTAAGATTTGCCCCGTGCAGATTCATTGAATTGCCCTTTCACCAAAAGTCCCAGCGACTCGAACCGCACCCCATTATCTCTCTCCAAAGGGGCGCGGGCAAGGGAAACACCGAAGCCGACCAGCAGAAGCCGGCGGGATCGAGAAAACTCGAACAGCAGCCCCCATTCACTCGCGACGGCGGCTTGTCATTACCTCGTTACTTTCGCGGCCTCAGCGCAAAGGCAGCAATAACCCCAACCGCCGCCGCCGGCCAGACAAGCACGGTCCACGAGGGCTGGGGCCAAACGGACAAACCCCTGGGAGCGGAAACTTGCCAAGCCTGGGTGATCGGCGCGATACGCCACAGACATTCACTCAGACCCGCGCCGGCCAGGAACTCGGCGGTAATATACCACGCTGCAGGCAGGCCCAAGGCTGCACACACCGAACCAAGCAGGACGACAGACCGCCCCCGCCGCGAGGAACTCAGCCAGGCCCCGCACGCCCATGCAAATGGCCACAGGAACGCAATATAGATGGCGGCACGCAGGGCGTCGGCTGCGACGGCGTCACCCAGGTAGACCGCCGGGATGTAGAACGGAATAGTCAGGAACGCCCAAACAAGGGATTCGACAAGCGTGTCCGGCCACCAGCGCCACGGACGCCCGGCGTCGGCGCGAAACAGCACAATCAGCGGATACGCCAGCAACCAGAACGCCACCTGGGACGCGGCAAGGGTACGCAGTGTCGGCAGGGCCGCCGGACGGTATACTTCACCACCGGGATAGACCCCCTCAGGCCACAGACCCACGGCCAATCCCCCCAGCAGGGCCGCCAGGTACACCAGGCCAGCCGGCTGCCACGCCGCAGCAGCAGCGCGGCGGAGACCGCCGGGCTCACTGGCCCTCGGGTCGCATGCCATAGGTCGAGTCATTAAGGTTATCGATCTGGAGATCCAGCCCCGTCGTTCCCACCAGCCTGCCATCGTGCAGGGCTACGTACCGGTCGAGATTGGCCATCTTGCGCTGCGGGGGCACAACCCAGTCCACCCCGTCGGGATGCGGGAATCGTCCAAACTTGATGTAGGTCCTACCCGACCAGAAGCCGAGATGTTCAAGGTTTCTGGAAACGCGTCCGGCGTAGTTTCGCACGTCCAAGCGGGAAATCTGGCGAGCATACCTTCGGGAAGCCAGCAGTTTGACCAACCTCAGCCCGGCGCGGAGGGCCTTGGAGTCCCACGGCTTTCCAAGGGCCGGGGCAGCCGGGTCAAGTTCATCGTTCAGTTCGATAATCATATAATGCTTGCGCCAAGCCCGCGCGCCGGCCGGCACCTGCGAACGTTCGGCGAAGTACACCCGGCGGGCGGACCCGCCGCCGGGGGCGGGTATGCTGGCGACCCACTGAGGCACCTGCGAACAACGTCCCGAATCACCTAGGCGTACTCCCTGCTCATCCACGAAATAGTACCGACCCTTCCAGGCCGCCAGGGCCACCGGCTGGCGAAACTCACCGTCCACCAGTACCACACACCTGCCGCCAACATCATGGTATTTGCGCACGGCGCGCACGCGGCGGCCCCAGGGATTAGCCGCGGCAAGATGATACACCCGTTCGCTCAGGTCCTTGTCGCCATACCATGCTCCTTCATACACAAGCGACTGGGAGATACTGCGGACCAGTTCCGCCGGCATCCAGCCGGGCCGAGGGTCCAGTTGCACCCGCACGGGAGCGTTGAGCGGATCTTGCAGGCCGGTCAGCACATGCCCCTCCAGCCATTTCATTCCACCGCCCACCAACGCCACCAGCGCGCCCAGCAGGACAAGGCGTCTGGCTATACCAGCTGCGGCACGCCTCCGTTCATGGGGAACCTTCGCCCACCAGCGCCGCAGCAACAGCGGCCGGTTTGCGGAACCTGCAGCGCGGCGGTGAATGCTCTTTGCCTTCCGTGACATATTCGGTATCCCTTCTCCATCCGCATGGCGTCGATTATCCCCGCACGGCCAAGGCCACGATGCGGTCCACCAACTCCGGGAAACTGATACCGGCATGGGCGGCGGCCTTGGGAAGCAGCGAATGGATCGTAAAACCTGGTATGGTATTGAGTTCCAGAACATACGACGTACCGTTCAGATCGAGGATAAAATCCACGCGCGACAAGTGGCGGCATCCCAGAACACGGTGGACCTTCAGGGCGTCGGCCTGCATGCGCTTGACAATTTCCCCCTCCAGGCCGTGATCGAACACGTACTGCGTGCCGGCATCGTCGTCATACTTGGACTGATAATCGTAGAAGTCTCCGCCGGATATGATCTCCAGCAGCGGCAGCGGGCGGCTGCCGAGGATGCTCACTGTAAACTCCCGACCGGGCACGAACCGCTCGAGCATGGCCCGCCCATACTTGTCCAGAAGAAACTCCAACGCCTTGTCACGCTGGGCGGTATCGGCGGCAATTGTAATATCCACACTCGAACCGCCGTCAACAGGTTTTAACACAACCGGCGGGGCCAATTCGTCCAGCCACTCGCTGACCTGATCGGGCTCGTGGAATTCCTCGATAATCATCCAGTCGGGGGTCGCCAGCCCCGTCCGTTTGATTAGTTGCTTGCTGGCGGCTTTGTCCATGCCGATGCGGCTGGCACGCCCATTCGAGCCGGTGTACCTCAGGCCACGCTCATCGCACAACGCCTGCACCTCGCCGGACTCGCCGAACTCGCCGTGGAGGGCGATAAAAACCACATCGATATCCTTACGGTCCAGGGCCGAGGTATCCTGTGGCGTGATGTCTGCACGGGTGACCCTGTGTCCCACCGTGTCCAGACCATCGGCGATGGCCGTGCCGCTCAGCAATGAGATTTGCCGCTCGTTGGAGGGACCTCCCATGAGCACCGTAATGTCCAGCGATGTTTTCGGCAAAGGCGTTTGATCGGCCTGTGCCTTCATGCCTTCCCTAGCAGACGCCGGCCTGTCCATGTCACCAAACCTCGATTTCCAATTCCAGATACACCTGCGATTTCTTGTAGACCGCTTCCCGAACCTTGTTTATCAGTTTCAGCACGTCGGACGTCTTGGTGTCTTCGTCGGCAAGGATAAAATTGGCATGCTTTTGGGACACGTGCGCCCCGCCGACACGCTTGCCTTTTAGCCCCGCACGGTCGATCAGCGCACCGGCTGACAGACCGCGCGGATTTTTAAATATACAGCCGGCGTTGCGATGCCCCAGCGGCTGCGTGTTTTTCTTGTAGATCCAGATCTGCTTAACCTGCTTGAGGATGCGGTGAGGATCGTCCTCGCCGAGGCCAAAAGTAGCCCCAAGGATAAACTTTGCGTTGATATTGGAACTTCGATACGCAAAGGCCAGATCGGGCCGACTCCGCGTAAAGACCTCCCCGCCCTCGCTCATCACGTCCACGGACTGGATGATATTGCCGATATCGCCGAAGGCCCCGCCGGCATTCATCCTAACACACCCGCCGATACTGCCGGGGATGCCTGTGAGACTCTCCAGACCGGAGAGCCCCTGGCGAACACAGCGGAGGACCAGTTGGCCCATGTCGGCCCCCGCGTTGGCGCGCAGGCCGCCGGCAACCGGCGTAACCTGTTTGAAGTACTCCCTCCCAAGGTGGATCACCGCGCCTTTCACACCGGCATCGTCAATCAGGACGTTGGCGCCACTCCCGAGCACATACGTGGGAATCTCATTCTCGCGGCAGCGGCGGGAGACCTGGGCCAACTGCTCCACGCTCGTCGGCTCGATAAAGTAGGTAGCCGGCCCACCCAGCCCCAGCCACGTATGCGGTGCAAGCGAATGGTTGCTGCTAACGATTTCTTCCAAGCCAGTGAACAATTTCATCGGCAACTTCCCAGATATTTCCAGCCCCCATCGTCACCACCAGGTCGCCGCCGGTGACGGTGGAGCGCAGGTACTTGGTAATCTCATCAAAGGACTTCAGGTACACCGCTACCCCCCCGTGAAGGCGGATCTGCGATACCAGATCACCCGAGGAAATATACTCCTTTTCCCGGTCGCTGTCGCGCACGAAATAGATGTCCGGCATGACAACCTCGTCGGCCTCGCCGAAACTGCGGGCAAAATCCTTGAGCAGAAACCGCGTCCGGCTGTGCTGGTGCGGCTGGAACACGCATACCAGGCGCCGGGGCCGGTAGAAGCCCCGAATCGCCTTCAGCGTCGCCTGGATTTCCGTGGGATGGTGGGCATAGTCATCCAGCACCGTGACGCCGCGCGCGGTGGCCTTGAGGGTCATGCGCCGCTGTGCGCCGGTGAATCGCTCCATCCAGTGGATGATCTGCCCTCCCTCCACGCCCGCATGGTGAAGCAGCGCGACGGCCGCCAGCGAATTATACGCGCTGTGCAGGCCCGGCAGCGGGACGGCGAGTCGCCCGAACTCCTGCCCGGTCAGCAGAACGTCCATCGTCACCAACCCACGTTCGGTCA
>JASLZV010000409.1:1241-1499 GCA_030754715.1 Phycisphaerae bacterium | reverse complement strand
CCGGCGCGCCGAAAGCCACCAAGACCGATTCGAAGACCCTGAAGATCATGTGGCCTTTACGGCAAAACGGTATTGATCTCCTCTATATAAGGAATCTTCCATCTCGAGAATCATTCCCTTCCCGCAAAAGGTGACACCTTCCACCCGAAACGCCGGAACGGGTTCTGCAAGATCGAAAAATTCCATCACCTCCGCACTAAGCATGACTATACTTAGCATCTGATTGATCTCTCTCAGGTGTAACTTGTAGTCCTTCTC
>JASLZV010000409.1:0-1214 GCA_030754715.1 Phycisphaerae bacterium | reverse complement strand
GACAAAAAGCCATGGAGATATAGCGTACCTCAAGCATCACCGGCAGATCATCAGCAAGCCGCAAGCGATGTATCTTGAATACCGGGTGCTTTATCGCATACCGCCGGCCGTTGACTGTGGAAGAATAGCCTTTGGCCAATACCCTGGCGTCGAGCAACCTGGTTGATGGCTTGCGGCCGGCCTGAAGCATATTCCTGGTGAAACTGAGGATCTTGTCGGCGGAACGTTCGACTTTGTTATTCTCAACAAACGTCCCTCTGCCCTTTACCTTGACGACCCAGCCGGCATGTTCGATTTCCTGAAGCGCTTTTCTCGCGGTGGTATTGCTGACCCCGTACGTCCTTATAATCTCGTTTTCCGAGGGAATCCTGGCCCCAAGTTCCAGGTTCCCCTCCCGGATCATCTGGATCATGTCCTGCGCAATCCGGTGGTACTTCGGAATGGTTTGACTGGTCTCGGCCAAGGTACCTTCCAGAGCGATTGGGGCATCCTAACGCACTAAGACGAACATCATAATATCCCCCCCAAGAATCGTCAAGCACAAAGCCGCTGTTTTGTTATTATTTCGCGAGCGGATCGAGCGGAGTCCCCCCTCTCGCTCCCGAGACACGCCGAATTCCTTGTCAATCAAGTAGTTGTGTCTATCGGGGCACGAATCCCTCACATAGCAGCCGCCCCCGCCTAGACGCCCTCCGGGGGGGGGGCTCTGACGTTGCCTTTAACGGCCTATCCCTGCTCAGGCCGGCAACCACGTCTCGCTCGCACCGACGGCCGCAAACATAGAGCGTTAACTCGCCGAATCACCACCATCGAGCTAAAGGCCAGCACCGGCCCCGAAGCAAGTTCGGGATTTCGGCTTATGCCTCAGCCCCGAGGCAGGCCCGGGGCGGTCGCGGGCGCGGGCGCGAGTCTATCCGGGAAATCCCGGCAAAAAGGATTGCAATAAAGATATTATCCACTATACCCAATACATATGCAGCCGATAATCCTGCGGCCCGTGGCGGACAGCCGCGGAGATGATCCGGACATATCGGCTCATAAACCAACTGGAGCAACACAATGACCGACGTGTATGCAAAGAAGATGCTGCTGATCGACGATGAGTACCTGCTGGAGGTGCACAACCTGAAGCGCAAGGTCAACCAGGCGGTCAAACACCCCGGGGCGGTGCTGAAACTGGACGCCCCGTGGGACACGGAAAAGACGGATGCCTT
>JASLZV010000408.1 GCA_030754715.1 Phycisphaerae bacterium | reverse complement strand
AGCTATGACTACGGACTCTATCAATATGTTCTGACCGTCGACATGGCCGGCAAGGGCGCCGATGCGGGGAGTACGAATCGCACCGACGTGTGGCGTGTGCGTCTTAATGGTACTAACAAGCAGACGGGACGGGCGGACGGCGGTGGCACGCAGGCATTCGAATACCAGCTGTCCTCTGCACCGGACCTGTATGGCGTGGGCTCGGGGTTTGACGCAATCACCGGGAACGCCCGCCCCAACAATGGGTTCGACGGCTCGATCCTTGCGATCAATATCTTTGACCGGGCGCTTACGAACGAGGAAATCTCCAGGCTGTACGACGGCGGGGCGGGCTACATCGCCAGCCTCCCCGAGCCGGCGACCGTGACACTGCTGGGCATCGGCGGCCTGGCGATGCTGCGACGCCGACGTGCGGCCTGACCCCCGGACCCCCGGACCCCAAACACTCACCCGCCCCGGCCCAAACGCCTGAGCGGGCTTTAAGAAACGAGACTTTCCTGCTTGTGGCTTTTGAGCCAGCAACCACCAAAGGAGAATGACATGCTGAACACACAACGAATCACCACGATCCTGGCCGTCCTCGTCGCCGCGGTTGCGTCAGTGACGCTCACGGCCGCGGATGCAACGGCCTCTGCGATCTTTGCAGAGAATTTCAATTCCAAGACAGTTGGAACCCTGGAGGGACAGTCGGCAGACACTGGCCAGACGTGGGAGGTGTTTAATCTGTGGAACGCCGGTGTCCCTGGCATGCATGTCACTACCGTCGTGGGACAGCACGGCACCAAGGGGGGCGGTAGCGTAAATGGCGAGACTGCGAGGGGCAGTCAGGCAGATTTTACGAGGGTTACCTCCACCCCCACCGGCAGGGTCACCATCGAAATGGATATCAAGATCGGCGACAGTGCCTCGCAGCCTCTCGTGAACGGTCCTCAGTTCTGGGTACTTGACACCGTCAGCGGCTACAGAATTTCCGGTGCTCTGGATAACTCTAACCACCCGGGTATGCAGGCAAATGGCGGCTGGCTTGATGGCACAACCACTAGTTTCAGTAGCGACCTTGTGTCGGGTGTCGACACGGACCTTCATTTTGTGGGGATAGCCGATCTGATCAACAAGAAGTTCAAATGGAAGTACAACAGTATCCAAAACCCCAGTAAAGTTACGCCGTGGGTTAGTGACACGTATACGAACGACTTTTATCCCAACAGGATCTCTATATTCACTAACTTGCCAAGCAATCGTGACCAGGGCTACGACAACATCAGGATCGCTGACTCCCTTTTGCCCGAGCCGGCGACCGTGACGCTGCTGGGCATCGGCGGCCTGGCGATGCTGCGACGCCGACGTGCGGCCTGACCCCCGGACCCCCGAAAGTCCCGAAACTCGAAAAGAGTGAACAAGAGCCACCGCGACTGAAAGGTCGCGGTGGCTTTTCCACGTTGACCCCAGACAAAGCGGGTCGTATTATTAAATAGTGATGGTTCTGCCGTTGTGAGGACCAATCAAGCAATG
>JASLZV010000407.1 GCA_030754715.1 Phycisphaerae bacterium | reverse complement strand
CGAACTTTCCGTCTTTTTGGAAAAGTTTTCCATCCACGTAGATCGCTCCACCTTTTCGCAGGTCTTTGATCATGTCCCAGTGCAGAGCCGAAACGTTCTTTCCGCCGGTCTCGGGATAACTGTTGCCCAAGGCCACGTGAATGGTTCCGCCGATCTTTTCATCGAACAGAATGTTCTTGATGAACTTCTGGATCATCCGATTGGTGCCGATGCCCAGTTCGCCCAGGCGCCTGGCTCCGGGGTCGGAATCGAGCATGACAAGAAGGTATTTTTCGTTTTTGGTGGCCGAAGCCTCGACAGCCCTGCCCTTGCGGAACACCAGGCGTACGCCGTTGATCTCTCGCCCACCGACACAGACGGGGAAATCGAAGGCGATGTGCCCGTCGGCGGAGGTCTCAACCGGCCCGGTAAAGACCTCGCCGCTGGGCATGTTGTACACGCCGTTGGAATTGATGAACGTTCGGCCTTTGACCGAAAGCCTCAGGTCGGTTTGCGGCCCGACGATACGGACCTCATCGGCGCGGCGGAGTCTGTGGATCAACCGCACCTGCATGGCCGCGAGTTTCTTCCACTGGCCGATGGGGTCTTTATGGTCGGCAAAGGTGGTGGCAAAGACAAAGTCCTCAAATTCACGGAGGGACATCTCGGCATCCTGCGCGTAGGCCTGGGTGGGATACAACGTCAGGACCCACCGCTTCTTGAGGGTGATGTTTCGCAGGGGGCGCATGGTCCTAGAGAATGCGGCCTGCTTGCGCGGAGCGACAGCAGAAAGGGACCGGGTGTTTTCGTCGGCTAGGATTCTGATGGAGGCGTCCATCTTGGCGGCCTCGGCGCGCTGCAGCGGGGTTATGGTGCTGAGGTGATGAGGCTTGGCGAGTTTGAAGAACGCTTCGGACGTTCCCGAAGGCTCCATGCGAACGACTGGGTGCGCACCGGCGCGGAGAAGTTCTTCAAAAACCGCCAGTACCAGCGGCTGGGCCGGCACCGCAGCGCGGACTACGACAATGTCGTTCTTTCGGGCACGGATGCTATAGCGTACGAGAATCCTGGCAAGGTTGGCGACGCGCTGGTCGTTCATGACATGCTCCCTGGCCTGTCAAATCGGTGTTCGGCTGCCCGGAAAACGCGCCGGCATTTTACTCCGGAGCATGCTGTTTGACAAAATTTTCCGGTCTGGAAACGAACTGGGGATCAAGGATTCGAACCTTGACTAACTGATCCAGAGTCAGTCGTGCTACCGTTACACCAATCCCCAGACTGTATTGCGCAACCGCAGAGCAACCGCCTGCGCAGCCAACGCGGGTGATGAGTCTATCTTGCCCAAAATGGGAGTCAAGGGCAATTGCGCCCGAACCAGAAGCGCGGAAAAAAGTAAGGGGCCGCATCGGCCCCTTACAGTGCAGGTTTGACCAGTTTGCGCCGGATGGCGGCAACAATTACGCTACGGCCAGGGCTTCGCTGCTGACACCACACCAGTTACCAAGCGAAAGATTATCGAATTCCAGCCCAAGGC
>JASLZV010000406.1 GCA_030754715.1 Phycisphaerae bacterium | reverse complement strand
TGTACACGATGGTCCTCCAGCGTACCGGTGACATAGCCATCCTGAAGTCTTCCGGCGCGTCAGGCTGGTTCATCGTGCGGCAGATACTCGGCGAATCGATCCTGCTGACGGGCGGCGGGGTGGTTGTGGGTCTGGTGATGGCGTTCGCAGTCGCCTGGGCGGTAGAGACGTGGGCACCGCTGCACACTGTTACCATCACCTGGCAGTGGGTCGGCATCGCAATACTGGCTGCCGGCATCGGGGCGATCATCAGCGCGCTGTATCCCGCCCGGCAGGCAATGCGGGTGGACATCGCCGAGGCCCTGACGCTGAAATAATTCGCAGATTTGACACAAAACGCACCCTTGGCTGTTTATGTTGCTACGAGTTGAAGGGACAACATGGCCCAAAGCGAATACATTCTGACCGCCCGCGGGCTGCATAAATCGTACGGCAAGGGCCGGGCGCGAGTGGAGGTGCTCGGCGGGCTGGACCTATCGCTGCGGGGTGGCGAGTTCCTGGCGGTGATGGGCCCCAGCGGGTGCGGAAAGACTACCCTGCTGCATATCCTGGGTTTGATCGCCCTGCCGGATGCCGGCACAATCGCCCTGGACGGCCGGGAGATCCCCGCCGGTCCACGCACCCGCACCACCCTGAGGCGAACCCACATCGGTCTGGTTTTTCAGCGGTTGAATCTAATCAGCGTACTGACGGCCGCGGACAACGTGGGCATTTCACTGCGCGTGCGCGGAGAGGAGAACAACGGGCGGGTGGAGGAACTCTTTGAGGCGTTGGGGATCGCTCACGTAAGCGGTCACAAGCCCGCCGAAATGTCCATGGGCGAGCAGCAGCGGGTGGCGGTGGCCCGGGCGCTGGCCCATCGCCCGGCGGTCCTGCTGGCCGATGAGCCTACCGGCAGCCTCGACTCGGCCAACAGCCGGACGCTGTTGGAGATTTTCCGCGAGACGAACCACCGCGATGGTCAGACCATTGTAATGATCACCCATTCACCCGACGTGGCGGCCTACGCCGACCGAATCGTCCACATGAAAGATGGAATCCTCCTCGATGACAATTGAACGGGCGCAGGGGCCCGACGGCATCTCGGTGAGCAGGTGGTTTGTATTGTACGCAATCCTGCTGACCGGGGCCGCAGTCTGGCTGTGGAGCCTTCTGGCCCAACAGCCGACGGTGTCGGTGCGGACGTGGGGCGAGTTGGCCGCCTCGCTGCGACAGACCTCGACGGCGGTGAAACTGCTGGTCTTCGGCATCTACCTGTCGGTCTGCTGCACGTTCCTTCCGCTGAACACCGGTTGGATAGTGGCGGCCTGCGCCACACACACGGCGGCCGTCGGCTCGGGCCTGCTGGACACCGCGCTGCTGGTGGCGGCTGTGGGCGCAGCCGGCTCGACCGTCGCCAACCTTAATGACTATCATCTCTTCACGCTGATACTGCGAAGCCGGCGGATCGCCAGGATCCGAAGCACGCGAACCTACCGCGCGGCGGAGAGATGGTTCGCCCGGTCGCCGTTTTTTTTCTTGGTGGTAT
>JASLZV010000405.1 GCA_030754715.1 Phycisphaerae bacterium | reverse complement strand
AAACTCCTTGCGAAGATCGAGGCTAAAGAAAAATAGCCCGCCCGGCATTGAGGTGGTGGGGGTTTACACTGCTGCGTGCAGCAGCAGGTGGACGAAAGGTTCAATCACGAAGCGAAACATCGCCCCGATCGGGCCGGTGACGTTCAGCACGCGTGGCAGGAAGATCATCGCCAGCAGCCCCACCTGCCCGTAGCGTACCTGCCATCGCATGAAGTCACTGCGCATCCCGTCGGGCAGGAACTCACGGAGGATGTGATGCCCGTCCAACGGGAACAGCGGGATCAGGTTGAATAGACACAGCATAAGGTTGACGACCAGTGTCCAGTACAGCAGCATGTAGATGTGTTCGGAATACGTGTGGTTCGGATTGCCTTTGAACACCCACAGCCGCAGTAGCAGGCCCGAGACCATCGCCAGCAGCAGGTTGCTCAGCGGTCCGGCCAACGAAACCATGATATCGCCCAGGCGGCGGGGGTGGAGGTTCATGGGGTTGACCGGCACGGGCTTGGCCCAGCCGAAATGCACCAGGAAAAGCGACAGGGTCCCGATTGGGTCCAGGTGGGCCAGCGGGTTGAGCGTCACCCGCCCGTTGAGCTTGGCCGTCGGGTCGCCGAAGGCCAGCGCCACCCGCGCATGTGCGTACTCGTGCACCGTCAGGCTGAACAGAAGCGGCGCGGCGGTCAGCAGTGTGATTGTCACCCACGCGGAGTCAAACATAGCGAGGTCCCTTTTACTTGACCCGATGGCGGCGGACAAGCATAATACGCGGCGCAATGGGCGAACTTCCCCCAGATCTGGAACTGGCTCGCAAGGTCCTTCGCCAGGAGGGCTTGCAGATTACCGAGTTGGGCCGGCGGATCGGCCGACCGTTTGCACAGGCGGCGCAGTGTCTCTGCCAGTGCGCCGGGCAGGTGGTGCTCACGGGCATCGGCAAGGCCGGCATCATCGCCCAGAAAATCTCCGCCACGCTGGCATCCACCGGTACGACGAGCATCTTCTTGCACCCGGTGGAGGCCCTCCACGGCGACCTGGGCCGTCTGACCGATAGGGACGTGGTGATCGCACTTTCCCACAGCGGGGCCACCGAGGAAATTCTCCGACTGCTCGACCACAGCAAGGCCAGGCGGGCGGCACTGGTCGCGTTCACCGGGACCAGTGACTCTCCGCTGGCGCGGCACGCGGACATCGTGGTGAATTATGGTCCGGTCGAAGAGGCCTGCCCATTGGGTCTGGCGCCGTCGGTTTCGACCTCGTGCATGCTGGCCCTGGGCGACGCGCTGGCGTTGACGGTCATGGAGAAGCGGGGTTTCAGCGGCGAACAGTTCGCCACGTTCCACCCCGGCGGATCGCTGGGCAGGCAGTTGATGAAGGTGGAAGAGGTGATGACGTTTCGCCCGGGCGAGCACTTGAACTTCGTGTCCGACGCCCTGACGCTGGGCGATGCGCTGGGGCAGGCCGAGGCCACCGAACGCCGCTCCGGAGCGATGCTGCTGGTGGACGAAAACCAGTGCCTCAACGGTATCCTTACAGACG
>JASLZV010000404.1 GCA_030754715.1 Phycisphaerae bacterium | reverse complement strand
AAGCCGCTGATCAATGAGAAGAACCGCACCAACGTCGTGCTCACGCCGGACGTGATCGGATTCCAGGCTCCGGGCATTTTCAAGGACCCGATCAAAACCGATCCGCAGCGCCGCTTCAAAATGCTATTCCTCGCCGCGCCCGACGGGACCTCAAAAACCTGGTCGACCAACGCGGCCTATTCGCCCGACGGGATCCACTGGACCGCGGATCCGGGCAATCCGCTGATCCCCTTTAGCGATGTGCAGCCCTGCCCGTTCTGGGACGCCAACCGCAACCGTTACGTGGCCATCCTCCGCTGGGGCCCGCCGAACAGCCGTCTCATCACCCGTATTGAGAGCGAGGATTTCGTCCACTGGTCTCCGAAGGTCAGGATTTTCACACGGACCAAAATGGACGCCCCCTATTCCACGGTTCACTACGGCATGCGCGTCATGCCTTACGAGGGCGTCTACATCGGCGTGCTCACCGCCTACCACGGGGAAACTATCCAGCCGATCCCGCCGGAAAAAGAGGCCTGGATGAACAAGGTGAACGCCCAGCTGGCATTCAGCCGCAACGGTGTCACCTGGTCGCGCGTGGGCGGGCAGGGGGCCATCCCCGCCGCTCGGCTGAACGACGAACGCGACTGGAAAGCCGCAGCCGACCAGGCCGTGTTCATCCCCTACGGGGAACACAAGACGGACTGGGACTGGGGGGGGTTTTATACGTCCCATCCGCCGCTCGTCGTCGATGATGAAATCCGGTTCTATTATGGCGGCGCCGCGCGCCGCCACTGGTCGAGCTACCACGGCGACACCGATGAGCGCAACGGCATCGGCCTGGCAACACTGCGGTTGGATGGCTTTGTCTCGATCAATGCCGAAGAGGAAGGAACACTGACCACCAAGACGCTCGTCTTCATAGGCGACACGCTGGAGGTAAACGCAAACGCCAAGGGCGGGTCGATTGTTGTGGAAGTCCTCGACGCCAATGGCAAAGTCATCGAAGGATTCTCGAAGAAAGACTCCATTCCCATCACCACCGACAGCGTCCGTCACGTGCTGAAGTGGAAGGGCAAGCGAGACTGTCACTTGATCCAGGCGATGCCGATCAAGCTGCGGTTCTATCTGGAAAAGGCGAAGCTGTATTCGTTCACCCCGCGCATTGGCAACAAACACTACGTTCCCTCATACGACTGATGAAAGGACCCACTCATGCACCATGACATCTTTAGAGCAATGTTGGTCGCCGCGGTTCTGGTTTGCTCGATGGTTGTGCCGGTTTCGGCCAAGTCCCTCCAGGCCCCGCCAGGAATGTTCAAGGACCTCAATGACGAAATCGTTGGGAATGCGATCATCATCCACGGCAAGCAGTTGTTTATCGACGACTATATCATCGAGAAAATTGAAGGCGCCGAGAAGATCCTCAACCAGCCGATCAAGCATCCGGGCAATCCCATCCTTGTCAAGGACAAGCCGTGGGAGGTTAGCCACCCAAATGGCTACGCCAGTGTGATCTACGACAAGGAAGAGAAGATATACAAACTGTGGTACC
>JASLZV010000403.1 GCA_030754715.1 Phycisphaerae bacterium | reverse complement strand
CGATTATATTGCCGGCATGACCGACCGGTTCTGTAAGGCCGAACACGCCAGGGTGTGCGGGCGATGATCAGCGCCGACAGGCCGCTGGGCCGGATGTCCCCATAAGACTATCATGAATAAAGAACAAGCCCATGGGGATCATGCCCCCTGGGCTTGTTCCTGCAATATGCCTGGCAAGGCTACTGGTTCCGGTCTTCGTCACTCTGCTCATCAGGTGGCGACTGCTCTTCGGTCGGACCCTCCTGGGGTTCCTCAGCCGCCGGTGCCTCTTCGCTCGCGGTGGGGGGCTCTTCTTCCTCGATCTCTTCCACGTAGACGTCGTCCAGGTCGGTCGCATCCACCTTGCGCCGCAGCAGAAAATAGATCATGGTGGTGGCCGAGGCTAGGAAACTCAGGCCGAATGCAGCCACCAGTCCGATCACCAGGTACACCCAGACGGCGATGAAGAAGGCCGCGACCGATTCCATGCCGCTCATAGCCGCCCAGGAGCATGGCGCATGGAAGTTGCTGAATGTCGGCGCCTGCCACATCAGATCGAGTTTGTCGGCGTTTTCGGCCAGTCTGGACCCGCCGCCGAACATCCCGCCTTTGACGAACCAGTGTGTGCTGGCCAGCGCCACAAGTGCGAAGAGCCTGACGAACAGGTAGCAGACCGTTCCGTATATCAGGGCGATGGTGCCATACAAGCCAGCCCGCCACGGCCGGGCAAACACGTATGAGACACTTCGGCTCATGGCGTCAAAACTGTCGGAGCCTTCCACGGCGATGGTGGGATACATCAGTCCCGCTCCGGTTACCAGCCCAACCAGCAGAAACGCTATGAGCAGGCCGAGCAAGATGGCGATGGGGAACAGGATGCCCACCAGAATCGCGCCGAAGCCCCAAAGGTTGCCGATCAGCCCTCCGACGAACAGGACGAGGCCCGGCAGGAGCACCAGCGCCAGCGGAATGAGCGGCGCGGTGAAGAAACTCAGGAACTTGTCCGACGAAAACCGCAGCGCCTGGATGATGGAGATCTTCTCCTCGCGGGCGGCGTGCAGGGCGGCCATCCGGTGTATCGCCCCGCCGACCAGCGCCCAGATCGTCAGTGAAACGCCAAGGAACAGCAACGCAAACAGCCAGTGCTGGCAAATCAGCCAGACGACGCCCTGGGCGGCCATCAACACGCAAACCAGGAAACCGGCGGGCTCCTGCGGCGACCGGGTGTCGAGGAAGGCTTCCGGGGCCGGGGCGGCGGCCTGCGCCGGAATTGTCTTGGCGTTCGCGGTGTTGCGATAGATTCCAATGCCCGTGGTGAATTTGACGTGTCGGACGGCTTTCAGAGCCTTGTTAAGGCAGTAGGTCTCGTACGACAGGAAACTCTCAAAGATCGGTCGCCCGCGTATGGCCGCGGCCTCCCTGTCGAAGCGGACTTTGAGTTGGACGGAGGCGCGCCGGGCGTTGTCGTAATCCTTTTCAAGGTCTCGGAGGGTCTTGTCCTTAACCGTATCATCGGACTTCAGGTTATTCTTTGCCTTCTTGTAGGCCGGCCCCAGAAGTACATCGATTTTTTC
>JASLZV010000402.1 GCA_030754715.1 Phycisphaerae bacterium | reverse complement strand
ACATCCTCCCAAGCGGTATTTTCGGCGCCCAAGTCTCCTCAACATTTGGGTTATAAGTCAAAGATCTAGCAACTTTAGTTGGCCCAGGCGCTATGGCGTTTACTCGAACGTTCGGTGCCAATTCAACTGCCAATGCCTCTGTCAGCGATTCCACACCACCTTTAGACATTGTGTAGACAGAATGCCATTCGATTTGAAGTTTGACCGAGCAAGTTGTAATGTTAATTATGGATCCATTACCTTGCTCCATCATTCTTTTTGCGGATTCAATGCTGGCAAAAAAAGTACCGCGATTGTTCGTATTGATGACATCATCAAAGTCTTCATCTGTGACCTCTAAAGCGGGCCCAAAGCGAGTCCTCGCTGCGTTGTTGACAAGAATATCGATGCGCCCAAACTGATCACAGACTTTAGAGATTAAATTCTTTGCGCCCGCTGCAGAACTTACATCTCCTTGAATCGAAACTGCTCGCCCGCCTTGATCTAAGATCGACTTACAAGTTGCATCTGCACCGTCTCGGTCAGTTTTATAGTTAACCGCCACGTAGGCCCCTTCGCGCGCCAGTCCACGGGCTAATTCTGCCCCGATCCCCTTACTGGACCCCGTAACAAGTGCATATTTATCTTCTAGTACCTTCTCTTTCACTGACTATCTCCTGAGTGGAACAATAAACACCCCTTCTTGGGACCAGTTAAACTGGCAAAACAATTGTAACGCTAATTTGAACCTCTAACTCGAAGACGCAAGACAAACATTTATCACAGCGTTGCTCTTCCTCAATTCAAGCAACGGGAAAGTTGCGTCAAATTGAAATTCAATCTCAACACATCAATATTGTCAAATCGATGTTACGAATATAGTCTTATTTGCCCAAAACTTCATGACTAACTTACTATAGCCATATCTTGGGTATTTTCTTTTTTGTAGAGACGCGATGACTTTAGTTAAGACAACAGACATCAACATTGCCAAATTCAAAAACACTCGATTCGAGCAGTTGGAAGAAGCCATTCTCGTCGGTGAAAAGAAACAGGTTCAGGATCTAGCAACTATTGTCCAAAAGGAATTCCAGCCGGTACATGATGGGCTTGTCGATGCAGTAACAAGCATGCTGAGTTTTTTTGTGAAAAAAACCTCGCCGCAAGACGGGGAACAAATCGGCCGTCATGCCATGGAACGCCATATGAAAGGCGAGTGGTTTGATCAATACTTAGGCAACCATCGTGACTCCCCGGATCAACTGCGAAGCCAAATCCGTGACATCGTAACGACGTGGCATTGGCACCCAAGCCGGATTACCGTTACGGAGGATGAAGACAAGGTAACGATTCATACCCATCCCTGTGGAAGCGGCATGCGGATCGAACAACAAGGGAAATATGACACATTAAATGGCTATGTCAGATCTGTAACTCCCAGCCCATCAAATTTTATGGAAAAAGATTTATAAGACTGTAGAATATAGTCTAATCTAAATTCCATGCAATTATACTGCATGGAATTTAAGATTATTTCATAACTTAATAGGAGAGTAATATGATTAAAAGAGTATTTAACTCAGCAGTTAAAGT
>JASLZV010000401.1 GCA_030754715.1 Phycisphaerae bacterium | reverse complement strand
GCACGTCCAGCGGCACGCCGAAGGCGGGAATCACCGTGCAGTCGGCGACGGTCACGTGGCGGTCGAGTTGCTCGGCCTCGCGGCGGCTGAGGACACCCACCCCTTGCTGCTGGAAGTAACTGTTGACCCATGGATTATGAATAATCTCGCCCAGAAGGAAGATTCGTCGGCCCTTGTCGTTGCACTGACGGATAGCTTCCTGGAGCATTTCCAGGGCCCGTTCGACGCCGCGGCAGAAGCCGAAGACCTCCGGAAGCAGCAGTTGTCCGCCCGGCAGTGACCAGATGTTCCCCTGCGTGCGAATACGATCGACGATCTCCGAGTGGAAAGGTCTTTCGCCGCTATCGCCGCCGGTCGACGTGCCTGACAGGTTGCTCCGGGGGTGCTTCACCCCCTCATCTTACGCCCCCGCGGTGTATAAAGGCAACGGCCGGAACGTCATGCAGCCGGCCGCGTGGTCGAACGCCTTGGTCCCCTGCGGCCGCGCTTGCGACGGTGGCGCGGTGGATTGGCCAGCAGTTTTTCGAGCCGCTCGGAGACCAACTGCTCCTTCCGCCCGGCTCGGTCCTTCAGTTCCGCGCGAATCCGCTGAATATCCTTCTCCAACTCGGTCAGCCGGTGTTCCTTGATCACCTGTCTGGCCTCAAAGGCCTTGCGGATAGCTTGGCGTAGCTGTCCAGTCAGCCGCTTCTTGCCCTGCGGCGTGTCGGCCCGTTGAATGTTCCGTCTCAGCTTGTACTGACGCAGACGTTCTTTTTCGTGCGTGATCATTGCCTTCTGGACGGCCGGGGGTTTGTCGCGCCACCGCACGTACCACCGCCACCACATGTAGAACATCGTCCGATGATACCTCCGCTCGTCGCGGTCGCGCAGGGCCATAACCCGCTTATAGCGGTTCGGGCGCTTTTCTTTGAGGACTTTGAGCAGCTCCGCCTCCTGCTCTTTGGTAAGCCGTCCCCGCCGTCCGCGGCGCCCTGCCCACATGCCGCGCGGGCCCAGTCGGTCCCGACGACTTGGCCCAGCGGCCTTCCGCGCCGTCTTTTGCGGGCCGTTCGCCGCGGGTTTGTTCTTGCCGCCGTCCTTGGGTTTGTCGGGCGCCGCAGCGCCGCCGGCCGCAAGCACCCCCAGGCACAGGAGCGTGATGAATGATCTGTACATGAATCTTACCTCGTCAGGACGACCACGTGTCCTCGTCGAAAGACCACGAGGCCGGCTCATCCGAAAGAAGGTCGTCAAAAAAGTCGTCACGAAGATCGTCCACGTGTTGCTCGATCGCCTCGATCTCCAGGTCCGTCACGTCGGATGCCGGCGTCGGCAGCAGGTCGGCCTGGAAGGAGGCCAGTTCATCCGCCAGAAGGTCTACTTCCCCTGCGCTCGTGGCGTTCTCCATCTCGGCCAGCAGTGTCTCCACCGGCAGTTCGGTGGGCGGCACGACCATCGTTGGTTGCCACAGCGATGCGGAGAGGACCACAATAGCCGCCGCCGCGATGGCCGCCAGCCGGCGGAACCACACCACCGCGTGGGACGGCCGGGCCATCTCCGCGCGCAGACGGCGCCCGGAACGCTGCAACGCCCGCGCCGGCGCCTC
>JASLZV010000400.1 GCA_030754715.1 Phycisphaerae bacterium | reverse complement strand
TATTCTGCTTTCCGACCGCAAGATCGAGTTTTCGCGGGTCGTTGCGGTGGAGTATCCGCGCAAGGGCGCATGGTCGGTGGGTCTTGTGACCTCACCGGGCATGAAAACGCTGCAAGGCCCCACCAAGGACATGCTGACGGTTTTCATTCCCTCCAGCCCCATGCCCGTAACGGGGTATACCGTTACAGTACGGCGACACGAGGTCATCGATCTGCCTTTAAGCATCGACGAAGCGCTGCGTTTTACCGTAAGTGGCGGCGTTGTTCTGCCTCGAAGTCAACAAATGGATGATGTTGACGTTCGGGCCACCCGCCAACCCTTTCCTGCCTCGGACGCCAAGTTGCCCCAGTCGGCCGTTTTGGACCTTGAGGCCCATGGCCCAAGGGACCCTGGCCGAGGACAAGACAAGGAGACCCAAGAGTGAACATCGTAGTGGAAGCCCGACACATGGAAGTGACCGACGCGATGCGGCAGTACGTGCAGACCAAAGCCGCAAAACTTCCAAGATACTACGGCAACGTCCAGTCCATTGAGGTGATTCTGGACATGGAGGCGGACCGCCCGATGGCGGAGATCGTCGTGCAAGCCAGCCGCAAGGCGACGTTCGTAGCCATCGCCCACAACGAGGACATGTACACCTGCATCGACCAGTGCCTGCACAAGATCACCGGGCAACTACGGCGCCACAAAGACCGCGTCCGCGACCGCCAAGGCATGCCACACGGCACGACGGACGGCCTGGCAAACCAGTAGAAGGCCCACCGGACAATTGCCGCCCGGGGCAGGCAGGCAAACGGCTGAGAACTCCACGCAAACAAGACGGTCATAATGCGCTCATTGCGGCCGGCGGGCGGGGGCGGGGGTGAATCGGTTCCACAAACGGGGCTGCCGGGAGATACTGGAGGGTACGTGTTGATAATTCGAGCCCTATTTCTGGCCGATATGCGTCTTTTTATGATGTTTGCAGTCCGGGCGGTATCGGCCAGACGGTGGGTTTCCCATCTGGCGCCCCGGCCCAGACGCACGAGGCAATTGAAATGCCGCGCTGGCGAAACGCCGCGAGAAAGAGTACACTGCCGCGGTATCTCGGGCAGGCGAACTTTCGCCGCCGATCTGGGCGACAACATAGTGCCGGCATTGCAGGAGTTAGCCATGAAGTTGTCGGACATCATCGTCAGCGATGCGATCGTGCCTGACTTGAAGGCCAAAACTCGGGACGAGGCGATCAATGAACTGGTGGGGGTCATGGCGAAGACCAAGGCCGTCGCACCGAGCAAGGTTGCAGGTATCATCAATGCGGTAAAGGCCCGCGAGTCGCAGGCCACCACCGGCATAGGTAAAGGGGTGGCGCTGCCGCACGCCAAGTTACAGGGCATCAAGAAGCCCATAGGCACGATCGGACGGTCCAGCGAAGGGATTGATTTTTCAGCCCTGGACTCCAAGCCGGTGTACTCGATAATCCTGCTGCTATCAAGCCAGGACGATCCTGACAAGCATCTGCAGGCGATGGAAACGATTTTCAAGCAGGTTCAACGTGACACCTTCCGCAAGTTCCTGCGCCAAAGCGAAACGCGGGAAGCCATCGCGGATTTGATCCAAG
>JASLZV010000003.1 GCA_030754715.1 Phycisphaerae bacterium | reverse complement strand
CTTGTGCGTTGATTACCACAAGCCCCTGGCCGGTGGCATCGGTGGAGTGAATAAGAATCTCCTTGTCTCGGGTCCCGATGAACCTTATGGGCGAATAGGACACTATCGTCGAGCCGTTCAGCAGGTCTATAGTCGTGCCGCCCGAACAAACTACTCTGTAACCCTTGGGCAAGGCCAGGTTGCCGGTGATGGACCAGTCGCCCGGCCGAATCGTTATCGTCTTGTTGCGGGGATTCACCTTGAACATCTCGTGCGCGGACAATGTCTCTTCCCAATCCTTGCTGACAATTAGCGGGCTTTCACTCAGATCCACCTGCAAACTCCTGATGGTGGTGGTGAGCAATCGATCCAGTTCCGGGAGATGGTAGGTTAGCGTAATGCCCTTTTCTGCGGCCTCGGCGGGGTCCACCCCGGAATCCTTGGGGACACGCACCTCGTGGTACCGCAGGGGCTTTGAGCGCTCCTTGCCCGGCACGATCTCGCCTTGCAGCGGGTGAGAGACTTTGCTGCCGATAATCCGGATCGAGTCCATCACAATCGGCAGAAAACACGTGTTGGCTACAAGAAGCCTTAGCCTTTTGCCTGACGGGGCCCCGGCGTCCTTAACTATTTGCATCTTGGCCATCGCCGGGATTGACGGGTTCAGGATCCCATGGATATTTCTTTGATTCCTGTAAAAATCGGCCGTGCTGAGGACCAGATCGGGATAAGCGGAATAGAGAATCGCCATGTTCTTCTTGAGGTCACTTGCAATGGATTCAAAGAACCTGTCCATATATTCCTTGCGGGATATCCTGTCCAATGTCTTCATGTACAGTCGCACAAAGTCTTTGTCTTGAAAAAATAGATTTTGATATTCAGGCACAACGTGGCGGCTGCGATACCTGTCGTGCCACATAATAATGTTGCGGCGATGGCCGAGACCCATGCGAGTGGTATAGGCGTTGTAGCCGATCGCCTCCAGTTTGCGGGTAATCGGGTCGTAGTAGAACCGAACGTTCTTCCACCGCAATGCGTGTTCGGAAGACGTCAAATTCGCCAGGGCGTACAGTTTTGCCAGCCGGGGAAGATCGAATGCCTCTGATACTCTTATCTTGCCGGCTCTGAAGTCTTCCAGCAGTTGTTTGGCAATGAAATAGTTGGTCCGTAAAGCAGGATCGGAAAATGTCTTCTTTGTGCGAAAAGTGTCCACGTTGCTGCTGAAGAAAATGTCGGCTTGAGAATTAGAAACGCCGTAATTCGCCCGCGATCCGTCCCAGAGATGTGTCTCGTCGAATTTGAGAATCGGCCCTTCTCTTCTTTCGTTGTGCTCCACCAGTTCCTTGGAAAAATTTTCCTCAAGAGCATAAATTCCCTTGTTCTTACCGTTAATGACCACCGTCACGAACCTGTACCGCAAAGAAATGAGCCCTTCGTGTTTATATAATTGATGCAATATCCATTCGTTGACATAACTGCAGAGTTTGGGGTCTTGGATGGAAAACCGTTTCATTCCATACACTGATCCATTCTTTTGAACTTTAATCCGCAACGACCATTTGTCGCCTTGGATATGATCTATGATATCCCCTTTGAGCCTGACCTGCACTTTTACTGTTTTGCCGTCCAGCCGTATTTTGGCGGGCACATAAGAATCGGGCGCGGTGGCAATAACCCCTTTCTGTAGCGCGCATTGGCGAAGATAGGCCAACTTCTTGAAATCCTTGTGCTTGATGTCGATAGTGATCTTGTCCGGGTTGGAAATTATTCCTTGTATATAATTACCCGGATGTTTCCATGAGGCCGGGATGATCCGGTTCAGTTTGCCAGGGAGGTCCTTCTGCTGCGCGACGGTGCCGAGAAACACCATCCCAGCGGAATACGCGACGAACAGGACTATACCGACAAGAAGCCTGCGTCGTCTCAAGACGGCGGCGAGGTGATCTGAAAAGCGAGTGTGGCCGCCTGAGTCCTTGATTCTCATCTACGTGAGTCCCTGATAATCCAGGAAACTGATGTTTAATGCCCCGTTCAGTTCTTGCAGCGCGACCTTGGTTTCATTGAGTTGGTTGAAGTCTGCAAACTCGACCAAGAAGGAAGCCTCAAGTATCTTGTCATTTTCCGTGAATCTCTTGAGACTGACAGCCATGCAATGTTCCTCAAGAGTTTCGACAACTTGCTTCAGGTCGAATTTGCCGGAGTTTCCGCTGGAAACAGTCAAATGCAGATTCTGATTATCCTGCCGCCTTACGAAGCGGCTTCTTATGATTATGACGGCGATAATCACTGCGGTGGCAACCAGAGTAATGATCCGTTGGTTCGCCCCCAGGCCCAGGCCGATGGATATCGCCAGGAACATGTAAGCCAGTTCTTCGGGCTCTTTGATTGCCGTTCTGAATCTGACAATGGATAGGGCCCCGACGAGGCCCAGGGAAAGGGCCAGGGACGACTTCACGATGGTAATGATCAACATCGTCGTCATCGTGATCAGTATGAAATTGCGGCCAAATGCCTTCCTGTTGGACAGACTGCTGCCGTATCGGGCGTAAATGCGGCTCAATACAAATGCCAGCACAGCCGCCAATACCAGATTAACGACAAACTCCATTACGTTAATTTGGGCACTGGTGGCCGTGAGAAACTGCTTGAACGTTTGAGACTTGCCCGCTGGCATAAAGCTTGGTTTCCTTTCTAGCGGCCTGTTGACGGGGTATCCGTCGGATTTCACGCAAGGCGGTTACCCGCCGTGGGGCCGTATTTCAAGATGGCAGAACACCGGCAGCTCTGGGGCGACACGTTCATGTGAAAATAGCCTTGCTCGGGGGCGATGTCCAGAGGTTTTTGTGCTCTGCATCGTCAATACCCTTTGGAAGTCCGGGGCTTGGTCTTCGCCGGCAGGCCCCGGCCCCACAAGCCCCAAGCTGCGAGGGATGGCTATCGGTTGATTGCGGTCTTCCTCGACGGGGGGCGGGGTTCTTGGTACATTCGGAGCGTTTTGAGAATGCTCCTTGCGGTCAGCCGGCCGAGAACCTCAGGCCCCTCGCCGCCGGGGTGGATCGGGTCGTTGCCCCACTTGCCCGGGAAATTGCCCTGGCAGGCCTGCCACAGACCGTTGATCTGGATCCCGTGTTTCTTCATGATCTTCAGGGCGACCTTGTTGTACGCGGCTTCATCGCCCTTTTTTCGCCCGCGCGAATCGTACGTCACTGGAGTGATGGTGGCCCAGATGAGCCTTGCGCCGGTCCTTTTCAACTGCGAAATGATGTATTCAAGGTTCTTCCTATACTGCCACAGCGGGACCCGGGGTTTGTCGGTCCAGACATGCCTGCTGCCGCCCGCAATCCACCGCGTGCCGCGCAGGTCGTGCAGGCCGTAGTTGAACTGGATCGCGTCCCAGTGATGCCCCTTAATCCAGTATGGGCCAAGCCAACGGTGAATCTGGGCGACGCCGAAGGTGCTGCGCCAGGCATTCACCGGGATCCGGTGAATGTTAACCTTGCCCCTCAGCGCAGCGGCGAGGTGCGGGTGGAAGTGTTCCGAGATCGAGTCGCCGATCACCAGCGCCCGCGGCAGCGACGGGTCGTCTTGGACCTTCGTGCGATGCCACAACTGCAGGCGGTCGGCCAGAATGTAGCCGCCGGTGTCCTTCCCAAAGGCCTCGCAGCCAATCACAAACGGCTTGATGTCACGCGGCCTGGCCGGGGTGAAGACCCTCCAGTCGATCCTCGGCTGAGAGCGTGTCCGCACGTCGATGACCCTCTTGCCGGCGGTGAGTTTCAGGACCTTGCCCTCGCGGCGGAGCACGCCGGAAATAAGGTTCAGGCGCTCTTTGGTGGGCAGAAACGCCGCGAGCTTGCCCCTGGTGGGGTAGATAATGAAGTGGTCCGCATCGCTGAACACCCCCTTGGACACTATCTCGGCGCTGTTGCCGTTGCCGTGGATCCGCGCATCCTGCCCGTCTTTTGGCAGGTCTCCGAGCGTCTTGTCGAAACGAAACGTAACGGACGTCTTGTCGGTCCACTTCACCTTCACACGCCCCTTTTCCGTCAGGAACATAAAGTGCTTGTCCTTACGGTTGACTTCGTACACCGGACCGTGCGCATTGTGCGCGAGGGGCAATTGCTTCTTGTAGTCCGCAATGGACATCCGTTCGACCGCCGACTGCCGGACAGCCGTAAGGATCGCCTCTGCCGTCAGTTGCCCCAGAACTTTCGGGCCCTCGCCAAACGGGTGGACAGGATTGTTGCCCCACTTGCCCGGATATTTGCCTTGGCAGGCCCCCCACAGGTCGTTGACCGGGATCGCGTGTTTTCTCATGACTTCCAGGGCCGCCTGGTTGTACGCCGCTTCCGCTCCCTTCTTTCGGTCTTGGTAATCACACCACATCGGGGTCGTGGTGGCCCAGATAATCTTCGCCCCCGTCTTTTGCATCTGCGAAATCATGTATTCGAGGTTCTTCTTGTACTGCCCAATCGATACCCACGGCTCGGAGTACCACGTATTGCCACTCTCGCTCCGAACCCCCCGAGTGCCCCTCAGGTCGTGCAGGCCGTGGTTGAACTGGATCACGTCCCAGTGATGCCCTTTCAGCCAGTAGGCCCCCAGCCAGCGGTGAATGTTCTTTACCCCGACCATGCTCGCCCTGCCGTTGCCCGTAATGCGGTGTACGTTCGCTTTGCCCTTCAACGCAGCCACCACATGCGGGTGGTAGTGTACCGAGACAGAGTCGCCGATGATCAGCGCTCGCGGAAGACCCGGATCGTCCTGGGGGACGCTCTCCTGCCATAGGGCGATGCGATCGGCCACTATGTATCTGCCGGTATCCTTGCCGAACACCTCGCAGCCAAGGACAAACGGTTTGATCTCCGGGGCCTTGTCCGGGCTGATGAACTCGCACTTCGGCCGCCCAAGCGTCCGCATCTCGATCGTCCTGCCGCCGACCGACAGTTGCAGCACCCGGCGATTCTGGCGAAGAACGCCGGCAATGATGTTCGCCCGCTTATTGGTCGGCAGGAACGCTTTGATCTTGCCCCTGCTGGGATAGATCACCAGGTGCGTGGCCTTGAACACGCCCCGGGCCAGGACCGCGGGCCTATTGCCCTCGCCATAGACCCTGGCGTCCTGCCCGGCCGAGTCCAGATCCTCCAGTCTCTTGTACGAGCGCAGGTGAATGAGGGTCTTATCGGTCCACTTAACCTTCACGCGGCCTCTTTCCGTCAGGAATAGGAAGTATTTCTTCTTGTGGTTCACCTTGTAGATCGGGCCGCGGGCCTCGTGCGTCAGGGGCAGGCCCTTCTTGGACTTGTCGGCTGAGGCCGTACTTTCGAGAGGTGGGCTTCGATGGCTGCCGAAGAAATACGCGTGGTAACGTTTTCCTCGGTAGACCCGTATCAGATAATACTGCTTCGTGAAGTGACCGGGCTTTGGGACACTCTTGCCGCTTCTGATCGGTTTCATCGTGTATTTCTTGAGCCCTGCCTGAACTTTCTTGCGGTACTTGTGCTTCTCCTTGCCGAACCTGGTTCGTTCTTCTTTCGCGTCAACCACAAAAAAGGGAATGTGCGGCGAGCGGATGATGAATCTCACCACTTTCTTGGCGTCGTCGGCCGACTTCTGTCTGGTTTCAGGCAGAGACACAACTTGACGGTCGGTTAGATAATGGAAAATGGGCACGTCTTGTTTCGGGACCGCGATCGAACTGTTCGGCGGGCATTTCTTATACAGTAGTTCTCCTACTTCGATATGCTCGGCAGAGCGCCCCTGGTTGATGACCTTGTAGTACCGCGGCGTGTGGCTGAGATAACTGTAGTACACCGCGTTTAGAAACAGCCGGGGGGCATTAATCAACATCACAAATGCGGTCAGTATCGCCGCGGCTTTCCAGTACACCCGCGGTCCGGACGTTTCACCCCCGCGACGGCGGAAAGCACGCACGACCCACCCCAGCCCTTCGAGCATCATGTAAGCAAGGATTCCCTGGAGCGGAAGGAGGTAGCGGGGACGGATCGACTTGGCGCCCCCAAGAATCATCAACAGGAACAAACTCACCACAACGGTGACCCCTCCCATGCGCTGCCCCCGTGCCCACAATGCAGCCCCGCCGATAACCACCAACCCTATCGCCACCAGGCCGAACGACAGGAACTCCTGGCCGGTGAACAGTTCGGATGTCGCATAGGGAACCTTGACCATACCCTCGCCAAGCCGCCTGACCACCTCCGAGGGTCCCAGTTCCATTAAAAGCTGGAACGGTTTGGCATATAGTGGAATCTTGTCTCCGCTCGCCCGGCCAATCCGGTAGAGAACCGCCGTGGCCGCAACGGCCACAACCAGAAATGCCACGCCCGCCAGAAGGAGTTTTCTGCGTTGGGTTCTCCTGGGCCAGTCCGCCAGTAGTCCCGCCGTCAGTGAACCGAACACCAGGGCGCCCGGTGCGCGAATCAAAAGGCCGGCCGCCGCCAGAATCATCGCCATCAGCAGCCACCAGAGGCTTCCCCGCCGGGCCCGAAGGCAGGCGTAGAGTGTCGCCCAGAAAAAAAGCGCAAAGGGGGCGTCGGTGAGAATGCGATGGGAACTAATGTAGAACGTGTATGAAAACGCGCAGCAAATAACCACCATCAACGCGGTCCGTCGGTCGCCCAGGTATGAGATTACCCGATAGATTAGCGACAAGGTGGCCAGCCCGCAGATGGTCATCAGGAGATTCGGAGCCCAGTAAACCGCCCCGAATAGCTTGCGACAGACCGCTAGGATCACCGGCAACCCGGGGGTGACGGCGTTGCACGGCTCGCCGTTGAACTGATACCCTTGTCTCCTTACCAGGGCCCGGGCCAATCCCAGATACAGTGCGCTGTCCGGCGTGGGCCACCACCGACCCGTTACGCCGATCAGATAGACCAGGGTGACGATCCCACCGACAATCCACAAGTGTTTTCGACGCGGGGGTATAGTCTCCAGCCCCCACGGCCGGGCCGCTTGTGGTGTGTGGTCGGATTCAAACAACGCCCGTCTCCTTCTTCGGCTTTTTCGGCAACAGTAACATAATCACAAACCCGATTCCCGCCAACACTATCTCCACGACTGTTTTCAGGATGCGGTCAAGGATGACAACAACGGGTATGCCCGCAACGGCCCCGCCCCCCGTGCTGGCAAAACCAAGAACGAACAACAGGATACCTTCACGGACGCCCAGTCCGCCCGGTGCGAATACCGCCAGGAATCCCAGGGTAGAGGCCAGGCACATCGCCGAGATGTAATAAAGAATCCAACCGGCTGAAATGTCGGTGATCGCGTACGTCACCAGCCACAGGGACAGGCCCAGCAGGGCGCTCTGACCGAGCATCGCCAGCAACACCGGCGGGTAGTCCCGGACGCGAGGCATCGAAGCGACCGGTTGGCGCCCCATCTTACGCAGCACGAAGTTGCCCACCTTTGAAAAAACCTTCGGATGGAGGAAAATCAACCCCCCCACAATCAGCGCCATGGCGCCGGGCCACGCCCAGGGGATCTCCCGGCGAATCGGCCCCCAGAAAATCAGAGGGATCGACAGGATCAGTCCCAACACGACCATCAGACCGTTGAGTATGAAAACGACACCCACCGCCACCGCACCGGCTACGTTATTCCTGGCGAGAAGCCATACCGCGCCCGCTACGCTGGCTACCTTGCCGGGAATGTACTTTCCGATGGGGGGTATCCAGGTGACGGTCATCATTTCCCGCCAGCCGGGAGGCTGGCAGAACGGGCGCAGCAGGGATCGGAAAGCGACAACCACCACCGCCTTGCCCGCCAGCGCCGACGCTGCCGCTGCGACCAGAATTCCGGGGCGAAACCGCAATTGCGACCACTGAACCTCCAGGCATTGGACCACCAGCGATCTGCCGACAAACACCACTACGACCAGAAACATCACCCACTTGGCGATAATTAGCAGGGCGGTTCTTGTTGTGCCACGGCGCCGGGGTGACGGTTTTCTGGGTTTGGTCATGTCTCGGAATAAAATTAATTCTCACCAGTCCTACCGGTGAAGATTCCGATAGGCTCTAAACACGATGGTTCACACCGTGGTTATTTCAAACGGATCAGATAGCTAATCTTCTTTACCTGCGGTGGCTGGCCCGCCTGAACCGGTCGGCATCGCCGGTGGGGATTTGCGGGGAATCTTGTAAACCCCGCCATATCCGCGGTCCCGCGGCAGCGGGGACGGATCCCAATCCGGCGGAATGACAAGGTAGCGCGCCTCGAACCTCCGGTAGTCCATCACTACCGTCAATTTCTCGGCAAGTTTCTCCGCTAGCTCCTCGGCTATCTTGTCCGACGGCAGATTCTGGATACGGATGCTTGCCAACTTCGCGGAAAGTCTGTCGGCCAGTTTTCGGGCAAGTGCCTTCGGCAACTCACGGCTGAGGTCCTCGGTCCACTTGGCCGCCAGTGCCTCCGGCGAACTCCGGGCAAGTTCGACTTCCCACTTCCCAACTAATTCATATGCCTGCTTTCGGGCAAATTCGTGCGGCAACTGGCGGGCTAGTCTTAGCAGACCCTTGATGTCCCCGCGGTGGTACAGTTGCTCGGTGTTTTCGTTAAAGTCCCGGGCCATGCGCCTGTTACCGGTGAATTGGAAATGCAGGTCGGGCTTTGCCCACAACGTCGCCCGCCTGGACCATACCCGAAAGGCGTCCCCACCCTTCGGAGGCACCAGCAGCAGGGCGTTCGGCGGGGTGTCCTTGGCCGCAATCAGGGCCTGGGCTTTCAACGGCTGGTACCGGTCGAAGAACACATACTCCAGTCCGCCGACCGTCGCGGCGATCGGCAGCAGAGTCAGTCCCACAATCAGCAGGGCTCTCCTGGCCGGCAGCGCCGCCGCCCTTACCGTACCGGCCCAGACCACCATCGACACGATGGCAAACGGGGCTATCAGGCGGGTGGCCCGCATCCAGTGAAGATGCGTAAAGTAATTCCGGCAGTTCACCATCAGCAGCAGACTGCTGACCACACCGCCAACCACGGCGATGACAAGGGTGATGCACACGCACCAGAAACTGATCTCGGCCGCGGGGGGAATGCCGCCTTTCCGGTAGTGCCTCCGCACCAGCCAGGCCGTTACCGCCAGAGGTGCTACGCACAGTGCGAACACCGCCGTGTTGTTCAGCAGTTCGTAGTCCGGGATTGGCGGGCCGAACGGTTCCAGAAGGGTACCTTTCAGGGGTTCGGCTGGTTGCTTCCATTGAAACGACAGAACAAATGGCAGAATGCCTATCGCCGCCGCCAGACCCGCACCCGCCACCTTCAGCCATCCCTTCAGACGAGCGCGGTTAACGTACAGAACCACCGACAACAGAATAATAGAGAGAAACATCCCGCTGATAGGGTGGGCATTGGCGAACAACCCGATTAACAGAAAGGACAGCACGCAGCGCCAACCGCGCATATGCGACCGAAAAAACACCAGCAGGATAATCGGCAGCAGCATGCTGAACATGGTGCGGGGTAGGGCGGTCTCCATGGCGCAGGCGCCGCTGATCTCCTGCCCCGACGCCAGGCGAGGCAGCGCCGTGAGGATCGCGCCGCCGGCCGCCCAAAGCGGATTGACGTCCAGCCTCAGAAACAAAATCCAAAACCCCAGCAGCGTGATGGCGCTGCACGCGACCATCAGCAGCCAGTACCCCATGGAGATGTCGCCGCCCAGGCGGCTCAGAAACACCAGGAGGTTCCTGTACCAGGGAAGGTACCACTGGTAATTTCTGCTCTCGCCGTAGGTCGGGTCATCCTGGAACAGCTCCGGGTCGATCTGACGCTGGACCACCGCCCCGACGGTAAACTGGTCGCTGGTCAGGTGATCCAGGCGTAAATAATTCGCCGCAGACAACACGGCAAAGCCCAGCAGGACGATCGCTCCGGATACCAGAACCCCACGCCTTGACGGAGCGGCCTGTAGTGCCCGCCCTGACGCGTCGAGGAAACCGGCCTGTGCACCGCCGGTTGGCTCCGTTACGTTCTGTTTCGCTTCCTCATCGGACATGTACGTTCCTTTTCACGGACGCTCACGGCAGTCTGTTTCTTATCGGGTTTCTAGGCGCCTTCACTGCGGTCTGGTCTTGCCAGGCTCTTGTATACCCCCACGGTTTGCCGGGCGCTGTGGGGCCAGGTCAGGCCGAGTTCCTCCACCCTCCGCCGCATCTTTTGCCCCGCTGTGGACCGCAGATCAGGGTCGCGCATCATCCTTCGCATCGCCTCGACCATGCCCTGTTCGTCATCGGGTTCCAGAGTATATCCGCCCTGACCGTCAACGACAAGCGTCCCCGGCACTCCCACACGCGTCGTGACAATCGGCAGGCCCTGGGCTGCCGCCTCCACCACCGAGTTGCCTGCCGCCTCGATGCGGGTAGCCGAAACGTACAGGTCCGCCGCGCAAAGGTAGCGGCACACCTCGCCAACCGGCACCCGCCCGGGCATGCGTACCTCACCGCCTACGCCCAACTCCGCGGCTAGGTCCCGCAGCGGTGCAAACTCCGAGCCGTCCCCGACAATCGTCAGCGTGCTCTGGGGGAATTCGTCCCGCAGCGCCGCAAACGCGCGAACCAGCCGGCCGTGGCGCCGCTCGGGGATCAGCCGCCCCACGCTGATGATGTTCAAGCGGCCGGGTTCTTCCAGGCCTTGTCGAAAACGGGCAAGTTCCTCGTCGCTATGCCATTGCACGCCGTTGAGAATCTGGTAGCAACCCTCGGACGTGCCGCGAATCTCGCGGCAAAATTCGTGCGATTCGGAACAGTTGGATATCACCGCGTCCGCGCGGCGAATGGCCCAGTTGGTGGCCAGGCGAATGGGCTTCATCGTCGTGCTCACGTCGCTGCCGCGAATCGAAAGAACCACCGGACGGCGGTGGATGCACCGTGTCGCCACCGCTACGGCGCCCGATATCCCCCAGTGGGCGTGAACGACGTCCGCTTGGCGGGCACGCCGGCAAAGCCCGTGGGCGAACGCAAGAAAAAACGGCGGAATGTTCAGCCACGCAATACCGTGCCGGCGAAGGTTCCGCGGGATACCGTCACCGTAGGCCAGTTTCTGCCATCGCGCCGGCCAAAAGTAGCGCAGACGCCGGACCTCCACGCCCGCTTGGATCTGGTGCCCCGGCACGGCGGCCTCCCCCGGCGCCAGTACCTCCACCTCGATCTTATGCCCCTCGGCGAGATGCCTCGCGAGGCTCTCGATAAACACCCCGGCCATGTCGCCAGCCCGGCGCGGATACGAAGTTGTGATCATGCAAACGCGCACGAATCATCGCCCGCCTCGGAGTTTTCCGGTGTCTCGTCGAGATGCTTGACAATCCGCCCCGCTGTCCCCAGAACCACCGCACGCGCCGGAACGTCTTTCGTCACCACCGTGCCGGCACCCACGACGGCCTCTTGGCCGATGGTCACACCTGGCAGAATCATTGCGCCGAATCCCACGTACGCCCCTCGTTTGATCGTTACCCCGCGGCGCCGTCCCGCCTCGACAAGGAACTTCTCCAGGTGAAGGGGGTAATGCGCGTGGGCGATGATAGAGGCCCGAGCGATAATCGACACCTCGTCCTCAATGGTCACAATGTCCGGCTCGGCGTCGTCGATGAACACCTCGATCCCGATAAACACGTCCTTGCCGATCTTGACCCCACGCAACCGGTGCAGCAGAACGCGCGTGGACGGAAACATCGGAACGTATCGCGCAATGCAGTGCAAAAAGCGATTGAGAACCGCCCGCGGAAACCGCCAGCCTTGGGACTTCTGGCTCAACCGGATCCGACCCAACAATCTCTTCTCTGGTCGTCCTATGGCGCACCTCAATTCTCATTACCGCTCTTGTTCGCGTCTTCTTCGCGCCGATGACGCGGATGCTTAACCCGCCGCTGCTCGTAAAGCAGTTCTTCCAGGTAGATTCGGTGGCGATCCAGCATGTCCCCGATCATGCCGAACCAGAGGACCAGCAGGCCCATCGCAAACAGTGAAACGCCCGTAAAACCCGCCCACTTGTGCGGCGTGAAGGCGCCATGGATGATGTACCAGGTCAGCAAAAATCCCACCAGCAGCCCACCGGGAACCATCAGCACCGCGGCAATCCACCCGAAAAACTTCATCGGGCGGTAGTCCCGGTAACATCGCAGAATGATCCGCAGAGTGTTGAACGCGTACTTCGGAATGCTGTTCGCCACGCGGCTCTTGCCGAATTCGCGCCGGCCACGCACCTTGACGGGCACTTCCACAATCCGCATCTTCTTGAAGGCCAGGTTCAGGAACACTTCCTGGGTGTAGGTAAACCCGCCAAGAAGGTTCAGGTGCATCGCCGCCTCACGGCTGTAGCAGCGCATCCCGCAGGATACGTCGTGAAACTTCTGCTGCGACAGGTGAGAGATCAGGCGGCTCATCATCCCGTTCCCCCATCGCTTGACCCAGGGCATCTTCGGCGTCAGCGAGGGGTCCTTGAACCGCGAGGCGGTGGCAAAGTCCGCCTTTCCTTCGACCACCGGCTTGGTCAGGGCCGGGATGTCCGCCGGGTCGAACTGACCGTCGGCGTCAATGCACACGATCAGGTCGATCGGGCGGTCTATAGCGTACGTCAGGGCCTCGCGAAACGCCTCCCCAACTCCCAGCGGGCTGTCGTGGCGGATTACCTCCGCCCCCGCCTCGGCCGCCCTGGCCCCCGTCTGGTCGCTACTGCCGTCGTCCACCACCAGCACCTGGGTCGAGCTAATCCCCTCCACCCCGCGGGGAATCCGCCGAATCACATCCCCCACGGTCCGCTCCTCGTTCAGGGCCGGCAGAACCACCAGCAGGTTGAGCCCTTCTGCGCCTTCCGTCGGAGCGTTACCGCCCTGACGGTCCGTACCTTCCTGTCCCTGGACCATGTCGCGGACCTTTCGCGCGTAATACTATCCAAACCGATGGGAATTGACAATCCTCCGCAGTTACATTCTTCCACCTCACCTTGGGTGGGCCTTGATTTTGTCGAAGGCGCGCTTATCATACTGAGCGGTTCCAAAAGGTGTTACGCTGCGTTTGGAATCTGACTCAGCGGTCCGCAGCCGCACCGGAACGGTTCCAAACCCCGTAAGCGGGAGGGGTTTTGGAGACGGCCGTGGCTTCGAAATTGAAGGGCATCGTTTTGACCGGCGGGGTTCTTGTCGCGGCAGCTTCAGGAGTCTAAGCATGCTGGCGCCCTCCAGCGGCCGATCCTCGGCTCGCTTGGCGTCTGATGAATACCGGCGATTTTCCCGCGGCGCCCACGGGCAAAACGCCGTAAAGGAAACAGGCCATCCTGTCCGTTGTTTTGGGATTTGTCGGAATTTGCGGTTCGTGATTTGGGACTCTCTGCATCTATGGACAGCCGCGCGAAAGACCGGTTTGGCAGCGCCCGAGGCCAGTTTGCCGCGATGACCGGCGCCTACGCCCTCGGTGCGTTCAACGACAACTTCTTCAAGACCGCCGTTATCCTGCTGGCTTTCGGCATGGAGCACTGGGTCATGGTCGTGTTTTTCCTGCCGTTTATCCTCCTGTCCGCTCAGGCGGGCTGGATGGCCGACAGGTTCCCGAAGCGCAGCGTCGTCATCTTTGCCAAGGCCCTGGAACTGGCCGCGATGCTCTGCGGGGCGGCGGGGATAATCGTGGGCTCCTGGCCGCTGATCATGGCCATGCTGGTTATTATGGCCACCCAATCGGCTATCTTCAGCCCCAGCCTCAAAGGAAGCATCCCGGAACTCTACCCCCCCTCTGGCGTAATCAAGGCCAACGCCGTTCTGCAAGCGGTCGTGACTGTCGCCATCCTTGCCGGTACGGGTCTCGCCGGCCACGCGCTGGGACTGAAGGGACCCCCATGGGGGACCGCGAGTTTTGGGCGCGTTGTGGTCGGCCTTGTGGTGGTGGCCGTCGCGTTGGTGGGGGTGGTGATCGGTCTTTTCGTGCCGCGCCGCCCGGCGGCCGACCCCACCGTCAGGTTCCCATGGCGCGGACTGTGGGACACCATGGCCACGCTGTGGTCTCTGAGAAAGGATTCACTCCTGGCCATCATCCTCGTTGCGGATGTCTTTGTGTGGTTTGTCGGCTCGCTCCTGATTCCAATCCTCTCTAGGCTGTCTCTGAAGCAGTTCTTCTGGGAAGAAGCAGGCGCATCGAACCTGATCCTCGCCCTGCTCGTCGGGGTGGTCGTCGGAGGATTAATCGCCGCCCGGATTCCCCACGACCGGAGGTGGTATCGCCTGCTGCCCTGGATGGCGGTGGCCATGGCCGCCTTGGCTGCGGTCGTGCCCTTTGCTCCCCTGGTGCCCCCGGCCTATCAGCGGGTGTTTCTCTATTCTTTGCTGGCTATGATGGGAATCGCCGGCGGGGTCATGCTGATCCCGTGTGAGAGTTTCATCCAGGTCCGACCCGACCCTGAGCGGAAGGGCGCGGTGATTGCAGCGGCCAATTGCGCGGCGTTTATCGGAATGCTTCTGTCGGCCGGGGTGTTCTTCTGGCTGCAATCCTTCCTCTCGCCGACAAATTGCTTCGCGGGCGTGGCGGTGATAGCCCTGGTCACCGGTATCTTTGTCTGGGTCGCTCTTCGGCTGAAGGATACTGAGCGTGCTTGATCGCCTGCTTAGGGTTTTCGTGAGGTTCTGCCTGTGGCTGCGATACCGCATCCGCCTGATCGGCCTGGAGCCTCTGGCCGCCCGCGGGCGTACCGGTATCCTGTTTCTGCCGAATCATCCGGCCCTGATCGACCCGATCATCCTCATGTCGGTCCTGCAAAAGGCCTTCACGCCACGTGCGGTGGCCGACCAGGACGAGGTGGATATCTTCTTCATTCGCCGGCTGGCCAAGCGAAGCGACGCCCTGGTGATTCCCGACGTCGGGCGATACGGGCTGGCCGGACGCGAGCAAATCACCCGGGCACTCGACCGGTGCGTCGCCGATCTGGAGGCCGGGCGCAACATCCTGCTCTACCCGGCCGGCCGGTTGTGCAAGTCGCGGCTTGAGGATCTTGGCGCAACCAGCGCCGTGGAAACCATCCTGGCCCGGCTGCCCGAGGTGCGGGTGGTCCTCGTACGCATGCGCGGGATGTGGGGCAGTAGCTTCAGTTGGGCGTCCGGACGGAAACCCTTCGTCGGTAAAGCCCTCAAGAAAGGTATCTTGAGCCTGTTGGCCGGCGGGATATTCTTCAACCCGCGCCGAGACGTTACCATCGAGTTCGCCGAACCGGATGACCCGCCTTGGGGCCCCGGGGGCCTGCCCCGCACGGCCGACCGCAACACGATCAACCGCTACCTGGAGGCGTTTTATAACCTAAACCCACCGCACCATACTCACGTGCCATACACTTTCTGGCGCGGCTGGCGGCCGCAACAGAGGCCTGAACCGCAGTGGCCCGCCATTGAGGGCGACGCAGCCGACGTGCCGGCCCCCACGCGGCAGGCCGTCTGCGACCATCTGGCCGAACTGACCGGATGCGAACGCCGGGACATCTCCCCCCAAAGCCGCCTGGCACGCGACCTGGGACTCGACAGCCTGTCCCGTGCCGGCCTGATCGTGTGGCTGGACAAAGAGTTCGGCTTTGTCTGCGATGACCCCGAGTCCCTGCATACCGCCGGCGACGTGATGCTGGCCGCCTGCGGAAAGGCCATCGTTACCGCCCCGGTGGAGATGAAGCCCATACCCGCCGCATGGTTCACCGAGACCCCCGAAAATGCCCGCGTTGGCCCGCCGACCGGAGCGACTATCGCAGAGGCCTTCCTCGACCGGGCCCGCCGCACCCCCGACAGGGTCATCATTGCCGACCAGATCGCCGGGACCAGAACCTACCGCGACGTTGTTAGGGGAATCATGGCCCTCAAAGGCCCCATCGAAAATCTGCCCGGCGAACGTGTGGGCATCATGCTGCCCGCGTCGGTGGCTGCAAACGTCGTTTACCTGGCCGCCATGTTCGCCGGCAAGACGCCGGTGATGATTAACTGGACCCTCGGGCTGCGAAACATCCGTCACGTCCTGGACCTGGCCGGCGTCGAACGCATCCTCACCGCCCGTGCACTGATTGACCGGCTCGCCACACAGGGCCTGGACCTGGGCGGCCTGTCCGGGCGACTGGAATACCTTCAAAACATCGTCCGCCGGCTGGGGACATTGCGAAAACTGCGATGCTGGCTGGCCGGTCGGCTGCGGTGGACGTCGCTAGAGCGGGCCAAAATCGACCCCACGGCCGTCATCCTCTTCACCAGCGGCTCGGAAAGCTTGCCCAAGGCCGTTCCGCTCAGCCACCGCAACATCCTGGCCAATCTTAGCGACGTGGTCCGCGCGGTGGCCCTGCGCGAAAACGACCGGATGATCGGCATCCTGCCGCCGTTCCACTCGTTCGGTCTGTCCGGGTCCATGTTGACCGCGCTGTGCCTCGGCCTCCCGGTGGTGTATCACCCCAACCCCACCGAAGCCCAGGCCATCGGGCGGATTATTCAGGCCTACCGCCTCACCGTGCTGTTGGGCACCCCAACGTTCCTCAGCGGGATTGTCCGCGCGTCAACCAACGAGCAGTTGGCTACCCTCCGGATGGCCGTCACAGGTGCGGAAAAGTGCAGCCGGCGCGTATATGAGTCGCTGGCGACCCGCTGCCCGCACGCCGTCATCCTGGAGGGTTACGGCGTAACCGAGTGCTCACCGTTCATTTCTCTCAACGATGAGAAGTCTCCCACCCCCGGCACGATCGGCAAGGTATTGGGCTCGCTGGAGCACGTGGTGGTTGCCGCCGCCGCTGGGCCCGCCGGGCCGGTCCGGCGCGAGCAGCGAGGAATGCTCCTGGTCCGCGGCCCCAGCGTGTTTGCCGGATATCTCAACTATCAGGGCCCTTCGCCGTTTGTGGAGTTTGACGGACGCACGTGGTACCGCACCGGCGACCTGGTTTTCCAGGACGCCGAGGGGGTGATGACGTTTTGCGGGCGGCTGGGGCGATTCGTCAAACTCGGTGGAGAGATGATCTCCCTGCCGGCCATCGAGGCCGTACTCCAGGAACTCTTCCAGCCCGACGGGACCGAAAAGCCGACACTGGCGGTCTCGGCCGCGGAGGATACCGACCCGCCGGAACTGGTATTGTTTACCACGTTAGATGTCGGCCGCTCCGCCGTCAACGAGCAGATTCGCGCCGCGGGGCTCTCGGGCCTGCACACCATCTGCCGCGTGATTCGCCTGGACGAAATCCCCATCCTGCCCGCCGGAAAGATCGACTACCGCGCCCTCAAGAAAATACTGAATAACCAATAGGGCGATAAGTGCTCCAGAGCCCCGGCCGTTCATCCCGCCTGCGGATGTGGTGTGATGGCGATGATTGTGATTTGTCTCCTGCCCGGCCGCCGCCGGCCCGCACAAGCCCCAACTCGAAACCCCGTCACTGGATTCTCGGGGCCCGCCGCTGGTCCGGCCGGCGGTGGTGCTCGGAGAGTTGCCGCAGCGCCTCATCGTCCAACCGCCCGGCCTGGAGTTGTTTAATCTCCCGGTTGCTGCGTTGGTACAGGAGGTTCTCCACCGCCTTGTCCATCGCCTGTGCTCCTCCGTCTTGCCCCAGCCGCTCGCCGGCCATCGCCAGGTCCGCCAGGAGTTGGCTGTAGGGGAACATTTCCTCCGAGCCCATCACCGCCTCCAGTGTCAACCGATCCTCGCGGCCCAGTGACCACACCTTCTGCGCTACCGGGGCGAGTTGCTCGTTGGTAAAGTCGTCCGCCCCGACCCGTTCGTTTACACCTCCGAAAAGTTCCGGCTGATTCAGCAGCACCTGCAAAATGATGCGATGCGGGTCTTTCGTGATCATTTCGGAATCTCTTGGCGCAGGTGCGCCGCCGGTCTGCGCCCGCCCGCGCGCCTGCCGCGACAGGCGACGCATCTCCTGCTGCAGGTCCGCCGCCGGTACGTTCAGTATGTGTCCGATGTGCTGGGCCAGTTGCCCCTGCCGAAGTTCGTCAATCGCCCCGTACGCCGCCGAGCAGGCCACCAGACGCAGGAACTCCCGCACTGCCTTCTGGCGATCAGCCGGGCTGCCCCCCGCCTGCTGATATTCCGCCAGCCGCCGGTCCCATGCATGCTGCATGGCGTCGGGCGCATCGGCAATCAACGCCTGCAGGGCCTCGGGACCTTCACCAAGGCAGTAGTCGCACGGATCCTTGCCTGCCGGAATGGTAGCCACCCGGACGTGGACCTGCTGGGCCATGAAGATCTCCATCGCCCGCTCCGCAGCCGCAGCACCCGCCTGGTCGGCGTCAAACACCAGCACCACCTCACGGGCGTGGTTGGCCAGCATCCGCACGTGCCGTTCGGTCAGCGCCGTGCCCAGGGTAGCCACCACGTTCCCCACCCCCGCCTGAAGCGGGATCAGGGCGTCGAGATACCCCTCCACAACGACCGCCGTACCGCTTGCCTTGATCTGCTCGCGGGCCCAGTTGAAGGCAAACAGTTGCCCCGACTTGTCGAACAGCACCGACTCGGGACTGTTGATGTACTTGGCCCGCTCCTGTTCGCTCAAGGCCCGCCCGCCGAACGCGATCACGCTGCCCGTCGGATCGAATATCGGAAACATCAGCCGGTGGCGGAAGCGGTCGTAACAGCCGCCGCCTTCCCGCCGCAGCGCTAGGCCGGCCGCCACCAATTGCTCCTGGCTGATTCCTCCTCGCCGCCCCTGCGTAAGCAGACCGTCCCACCCGTCCGGCGAGTAGCCCAGGGCGAACCGTCCGATCGACTCGTCCGACAGGCCGCGCCGCCGGGCGTAGTCCAGCGCCCCGCGGCCCGCAGGACCGTGGAGTTGCTCGCGGTAGAACTCCACCGCAAACGCCGTAACCTTCAGCAGGTCCGGCTTGCTTAACCCCGGCGCCGTCTGCCGCTGTGCCGCCGATTCAGCCGGTATGGGGATGTGTGCCCGTTCGGCCAGGGCCCGGACCGCCTCGGGAAAATTGTACTGTTCGTACAGCGACAGGAACTTGAAAACGTCACCGCCGGCCCCGCAGGCGAAGCACTTGAAAATCTGCTTCGTCGGCGAAACGTTCAGCGACGGCTTCTTGTCGTCGTGAAACGGGCAGAGCCCCACGTACTCCTTGCCGCGAAGCTTCAGCGCGACGTACTGACCGATCAATTCGACAATGTCGATCGCCTGCTGAACCTGCTGGATAAACTGTTCGCCGAACTTCGCCAAGCCGATCCTCCCGGTTTCCAATTCCGCTTCTCGGATTCTCGCGCCGCCCCGGCGGCTGTTCCTGTCTTACTGCTTTTGGGCCCCGAATATCAAGGGCCAATCCCCCCGACCGCTGGAGCGACTGGTTAGCGTCCTTGCTGCCGTCGCTTGCGGGATAGACGTCCAAGGTTGGCCAGAACGACAAGACTGACCAACCATAGAAGCAGCAATTCCTCTGCAATACCTCCCCAGTCGATCTGGTCAAGTCTGCGGCCTGTCAACAGCGCATGCCCTGCCGAGAGCACAGCGGCGATCACCAGGGCGATTACGACCTGCTTTCTAAACGTCCTGGACAACCGATTTGCTCGTGGGGCACGGGTTCGCTCCCAGTCTGCAAGCACATCGCGGGCCTGGGCCACCTGATCCTCCCCCACGGCGATTCGCACGTGGTAGGTTCCCTTGGATGCCCAAAGGACTGTGGGAGCAGGATCCTCGACTTGAACAGCGGATATACCATCTGCCCAACAAGTGATAGACGCCCAAAATAGCCGCATATCACGCCCCGGCTTTCAGAAGATTATCGACCTCAAGCCTCTCCCGATCAATCATACGACTGAACGTAATGCTTGTGGCAGATCCGCGGCGTGAATGAATACAGTTTGGCCTTCTTCAAGTGGAATCGCAGGCGAATCGGCCGAGCTTGGATCAGGTGGCAGTCTTTCTTGCCTTTCCACTTCAGCACGTGCCGGACACTGTCGGAGGTAATGGGTATGCAGTCTGTCTTTGAAAACCCTTCAATAACCTTGCCTTTGGCATTGAGCGCCTCGACCACAATCGAACCGCCTTTGGCGTTTGCGTTTACTTCCAGCGTGTCGCCGATGAAGACAAACTTCTTCGTCGTCATCGTTCCTTGTGTTTTAGCATCGACCGAAACGAACCCGTCCAACCGCAACCTTGCCAAGCCGATGCCGCTCTTGATTGTGTCGCCGTGATAACTGGCCCAGTGTCTGTTGGCCGTGCCGGCGTAATAGAACCAGATCTCGTCTCCGACGATCACAGGCCGCTGGAACGCATATATCTGACCCCAGTCCCAATCCTTTTTGTGACGCCCATAGGGAATGAAAGCGGCCTCCTTGGACGCCTTCTTCCAGTTGCGGTTATCGTCCATCTTGCGCCAGGGAATGGCCCCATTCGTGCCCACGCGTTGCCAGGTCAGCCCGTTGTGACTGAACGCAAGCTGTGTGTTGGTCTTGTCCATCCACTCTTCTTTGTCCTTTGGAATCGGATGGATCGTCTCGCCGTAGTAGGCCGTCAGCAGGCCGATGTACGCCCCCTCATACGGCATCACTCGCATGCCGTAGTGTTTTGTACTAAACGGACGGTCCATCTTGACCTTACGGCTCTCGTTTGTTGGTGCCGGCCACAGGATGGTTACCTTTGGCGACCAATTGACGAAATCCTCGCTCTCAATTCGGCTGATGATCCGCGAGTTGGGCGGCCCGTAGCGAAGATATGCAACGTATCGGCCGCGCCGGACATCCCAATACGGGCAAACCTGGGTATCGCTGTAAGGGCTGATTGGATTGGCCGGTTCGGC
>JASLZV010000039.1 GCA_030754715.1 Phycisphaerae bacterium | reverse complement strand
GGCAGGCGTCTGGTGGGCCAAAGGTTTACCGCGCTGTACAGCAGCGACTTGGGCCGTGCGCATCAGACAGCGGAGATCATTTCTGAGCACGTCAAACTGCCTGTTGTGCCCAGGGAAGGGCTTCGAGAAAGAAACCTGGGCGTTTTCCAGGGGCTGACGTGGGAGGAAGTCGCCAGAAAGTATCCCCAGGAACTCCGGCTGTACGGAATGTCCGCACCTGACTATGTGATCCCCGACGGCGAGAGCGTGCAGCATCGCTATGACCGCACGGTTGGCTGTTTGGAGCAGATAGCCAGATCGCATCCGGGCGGATCGGTCATTGCAGTAACGCACTTTGGTGCTCTTGAGAGTCTCTTGCAGCGGACCATGACCATTCCGCTTGAAGAGCCCCGCCATTTCAATCTCTGGAACGGGAGTTTGAACGTCTTTTTCTACGAGGACGAGACTTGGATTCTGGGGACTTGGGGAGATGTGGCCCACTTGGCAGGTATTGGAACCCTCGACGAGGGCGATTGATCCTCGTACTCGACCCGGCGAAGGTTGGACTGGCATGCCGCTATTGCAGCCGCAGGTATTTCCGGGTGATCTACACGCGTCCAAACCGGAGTGGCCGCATCATGCGCCGGCGCGAGCACGTACAACTCGGCTCATGGCCTCTGTCTTCTCTCGCGTCTCTCATCCCGCTTTTTGTCGTCTTCCTTCTCTCTCTTCCGTTTTTCTCGCTTTTGTTCACGGTAGGTCTTTCTCTGTTTCTTGGTCAAAACCTTTAGAGAGATCCGTTTCGCCGTGGAGACCTTGTATGTTGGGACATAACGCACGTCTAATGCGCGGGCGATCTTGCCAGCCGTCTGCAGGCAAATAGCCTTGATCTTTTTTTCCTGCGCGGGCGTCAGGGATACAGAAGGAAATTCTTCGAGCATGGCTTCATATAGTTTGGCCGTATTCCACATGGTTCGTTGCTTTTTCGTCAGCAATACCATGATCTTCGGGGCAAGTGTCGCTTTCAGGCGATCCTGTTGCTTTTCCATGCTCTTGTCAAGTTGGTCGAGGGACTTCTGCAAACGGGTTTGAGCGGACTTCTTGCGAGCCTTTTCCCGGGACCTCGCCAGCTGTTGGCGCCTCTTGGATACAGTCCTCTCCAACTTGCGGATCGAGTCCTGTTCTTTCTGGACCAGCACCTGGATCTTCTTGGCTTGTTTCAGGGTTATCCGCAGGCCCTTGGCCATGGCGTTCATGTCGCCAAGGTCCATGTTCTTGATCTGCTCTTGTTCCTTTTCCTTGGGGGAGAGCTCCTTATCGGCCGGCGTACGGTCTTCGGTTTCGTCTGTTGCGGGGGAAGTGTCTTTGAGCTCGCCGGAGTCTTCTGCCGTCGCGGACAGCGACGGCCAGGACACCATACAAGCCACGACAATCGCGCCCAACAGCAATCTCATGTTTGTCATCTTTACAACCTTTCATTTTCCGGGGTTCCGGGTCTTGCCTTGTGTGCTTTAGTTCCACGGCCTTCCGGGGGCGGAATGTCGACACGCCGCCATATCGCCATGCCACCATTCTACCTGCTCCACCTCAGCCTTGTCCATTGACGCCCTGGATCGCCAATCGCCAGTTCCTGAGGCCGCCGGCGTGTTCAGCGGGGATCTGATCCAATCGTGGATTCAGCCGAAGTGAGACTAGGAAATTGACGCCGCTGTCCCTGCTGCCGCATCCGTACGAATTCAGCCTTCACTACGACAGTTAAGCGATCCCTGCCAAACCTAAACGCATCGCAAAACGCCTTTGTTTTGTCTTTATTTTCAGCTTAATGGCTTGAGCAGTTCAATCGCTCTTGTTATGTCGGCGATTTGTTGCGGGCCTGATATTTCACGCTCAATAGTCAGCGCGCCAATGTATCCAAGGGATTTCAACTTTGGGATCAAAACAGGAAAATTAACCTTACCTTCACCCAAAGGTGTTTCTTTGCCAAGTTCGTTTCCATTTGTGGGATATAACCCGTCTTTAGCATGCACACCACGTACATATCTTCCGAATACATCTAATGCATCAACAGGATTGGCCTTACCATAGAGAATCAAATTGGCAGGATCCAAATTGATGCCAAGATTGCCTGTGCCGACAAGTTCAATTGTTCTCAGCAGCGTAACGGGAGTTTCCTGGCCGGTTTCAAGCCAAAACTCTATACCCAAATCCGAACAGTGTCCGGCTACTTGTTTCAGGGCCTCAATTGTTCCAAGATATTCGCAATCGTTAGGGTTTTCAGGCAAAAAACCTACATGTGTCGTGATAGACGGCAGGTGGAACTTTGCTGCAAAGTCACCCGCTTTTTTTAGGACCTCCACACGCATCTTTCGATATTCAGGTGGAACGAGTCCAATCGTTACGGGACCTTCCACAAAGTTCCACACCAGGGGGCCGGGATAACCGGCCCAAAATGTAGTTATCTTAACTTGATGTTCACGGGCCGAGGTAATGAGCCTTTGGCCTACATCATCTGTCCAGATTTCAGGATCCCATGAACAAACCTGGCAACAGCATAGCCCCAGCTCCGAAACTTTCTTCATCTCCGGTTCAGGTTGTTCCACCAGTGATCGCAACACCCCAATTTGTAAGCGGGCCATAAATGTGTTCCTTTTCTACGAGCACCAGTGCCGTTTCCAGTCAGAGAATATCGTGTTTGTAAGCATTGTCATACAAAAGGATTGCGCTGGCGCAACATGTGATATACATAGGTTCTCCACTGCGGCTGCACGGGGCAACCTGCCAAAAAATGGAGAGCCAATCATGGACAAAATTGTAGCACGGACGCTGCGGCCATGGAAAGACCGGAAGCTCAAGCGTGTGAAACGACAATTGGCCAACGCTGTCAGCTCTCGGCACGCATGAATGATACTTCTGTCCCGCGGCGGTGTCAGGAATCGCAACGTTGCGGGTGAAGCCGTCGATTTGAAGTTTGTTAATCGGTAATGCCCAGGCGCTTGCCCGACGAGGCCATCGTTACTTCAGCCCCAGTTCCGATAGTTTCTCCTCGCTCGGGATGCCCTCCTGGGTCCAGCCGCGAAGCCGGTAGTATTCGTCCAGCATGGCCTCCAGGTCCGTCCGACTGCAGCAGCGGCCACTGGCCGGCCCTTCGGGGATCGGTTCGTTCATGGTGCGCTGGGGAAGGGTGTCGCGCCGGCGGCTTACGCCCCTTTGCACGTTGATCAGCCGCTCCATGTTGTAGATGCGCTCGCCGATTCTCTCGAGTTCGTCGCCGTCGATGGTCCAGCCGGTGACGAAACTCAGCACCTCCGCAGCGTCCTGGTTGCCGCTCCAGCCGAGCCCCCGTTCCTGGATGAAGCGGCACATGATCAGAGAATCGCCCACCGCCGAGCAGTGCTGGCTCCTGATGCTGTATTCCGGCTGTCCGGCGAATCCGCCGTCGGTGTCGGGCATCAGATACTTCGGCCGCGTGTCGTGGTGGCTTCCCCCGCGGGTGGCGGTGGCATAGCCTAGGGCCATCGGGCGCAGACCCCTGGCCGAGTGGCCTGCTATTTCCAGCCCCTTGACGCTGTAGAGGTACTTGCCCGCCTCCGGGCCGAACCGGCTGGCAAGGGCCTCGCTGCCCAGCGCAAGCAGGTCGCCTACGCCCCGTCTTGTCGCGGTGGCCTTTATCAGTTCGACCATTCCCGGCCCGTCGGCAAAGTTGACCTCCCCGCCTATCTCGCCGGGGCTGACAATTCCCTTCTCCAGGCATTCGGCTACAAAGGACAGCGTCACGCCCATGCTGATGGTATCGAGCCCGTACAGGTCGCAGACGCCGTTTCCGTTGATAATCGAGACGATGTCGCGGTTGTCCAGCATCGATCCCATGGCGTAGATCGTTTCGTATTCCGGCATCTTCAACGAGCGGCCGGCATACTCGCCGCGCGAAACCTTCACGTTTTTCCCGCAGGCCACCGGGCAGCCGGGACAGGCGGTGTTCCGCACGATGTACTTTTCCTTCAGGACGTCGCCGCCGATGTCCCCGGCAAAATCGAAGGTTTCCCTGGCCGCGTTATGGGTGCACAGCAACCCGCGGGCGTTAATCATCGTCACCAGCATCGGCGTCCCGTAGGTGGTCAGCGGAGCGGTGTTCGATTTCAACGTTTCGGCGTGTTCATTCAGATAAGCCTTGAGCGGACCGAGACGCGCGATCTGCGTTTTCCTGCCGCCGGTCGCCACCACCGCCTTGAGTTTCTTCGACCCCATGACGGCCCCCAAACCGCCTCTGCCGGCGGCGCCGGTTCTGCCGCCACCGCAGACAATATTGGCAAAAACCACTAGGTTTTCACCCGCCGGGCCGATTGAGGCCGCCGTCGCACCCTTGCCTTCAGCGGTTTGCAGCGCGTCGTTGGTTTCCTGGGTGTTCTTGCCCCACAGGCCGGCTGCATCCTTGATCTGCCCGCCGTCTTCGCTCACCAACAGGTAAACCGGACGTGAGGATGCCCCGGTGATGTAGATCGCGTCGAAGCCGCTTCGTTTCTGGGCCGTACTGAATCGCCCGCCGAAGTTGGAATCGACGAAAAGGCCCGTCTGAGGCGAAATACCCGCCAAGTGGCCGCGGCTGGTTCCCCATATCGGCGTATCCGTCAGCGGTCCGACGGTGAAGACGATCGCGCTGCGGTCGTCGAGGGGATCAACGTCCGCCCCCACGCCGTCGTAGATTAGTTTTGCGGCGAAGCCGTTTCCGCCCAGAAAGGTCCGGGCGAATTCTTCGCCGTAATCTTCCTGTCTGATTTCGCCCGTGCTCAGGTTGACCTTCAAGATCCTGCCGCTGTGTCCAAACATGGCGTCCGTCCTTTGTCGTTATGCGATCGTTCGCCGCTATCGCGCGTGTTGGGGACTTGTCTTTGCCCGACAGTTTACCGCGCATTGCTACAAAAGTCATTCGCGCGTTACCGCGGATTCCAGACCGTGCATCACGGCTGATGCAGCGCGATCAGGGCCTTGATGATCCGCCCGCGGGCGGCGCCAGCCTGGCCGCTATCATCCGCGTAAGAAACCGTACGGCGTCGGGATTGGTGGCAATAACCGGGCTGATTTCTTCCTGGAGAAATACAACCGCCTGGGACTTTTCCAGGGCTATTATCTCGGCGATGGTGGGGTTACCCGTCAGCAGCGACATTTCGCCGAAGCATTCTCCCGGGCGAATCTCGCCCAGTCGCCGGCGATGGGGGGTATCGTGGTCGCCCACGACCTCAAGCCGCCCGGAGAGCAAAACGCCGAATACTTCGCCGGCCTCTCCCTGGCGGATGCACACGTCGCCTGGTTCATACGTGGTAACGGTTCCGGCCCGGGCGGCTTGCGACAGGGCGTCGGGACTGAACGTCGCAAACAGCGGATGAGATTGCAACTTGCCGGCAATACCCACTTGGGGATACTCCGAAATCGAATCTGCGCCAGGCCGGACAGACGCGAATGTTCCACGTGCGCCGGGGCGAAGTGTAACGTTTCTTGCCCCGCGCCACTACTAATTGCCGAGTACCGGCAGCCGACCCTAGAACATTCCCACCACCTGGCCTTTGTCGTCCAGATCGACATTGAGGAAGGCCGGGAGGCTGGGCAGGCCGGGCATCGTTCGCATCGTGCCCAGCAACGGGTACAGGAAGCCCGCGCCGGCGGCCGCCCGCACCTCGACCACCGGAACGGTGAACCCGCTCGGTACGCCTTTCAGCGTTGGGTCGTGGCTCAGCGACAGGTGCGTTTTAGCCATGCACATCGGCAGGTTACTCAGGCCGGCCCGTTCGTACGAGGCAATCTGCTGCTCGGCCAGCGATTCGTATGTCACGCCGTCGGCCTGATACACCTTCCTGGCGATCGTTGCGATTTTTTCCTTGATGGGCAGGTCGTCGTCGTAGAGCAGCCGGAAGTTGGAGGGCTTTTCGCAGGCGTCCACGACCGCCTCGGCCAGTTCGCGCGCGCCGGCGCCTCCACGGGCCCAGTGATCGCTCAACACGGCGGCTTCGGCGCCGGCCTTTTCGGCTGCCTTTCGCGCCAGTTCCACTTCGGCGTCGGTGTCGTCGGGGAAGCGGTTAATCGCCGCCACCACCGGAACGCCGAACATCCTGGCGATCTCGATGTTCCGCACCAGATTGCAGAGGCCCTTGTCCAACATCGCCAAGTTCTCCTGGACGTATTCATCCGGCAGCGGTTTGCCGGGGGTGACCTTGGGCCCGCCGCCGTGCATCTTCAGCGCGCGGATCGTACCGACCATGACCACGCAGTCGGGCTTGAGGCCGGACGTGCGGCACTTGATATTGAAGAACTTCTCCATGCCGATGTCCGCGCCGAAGCCCGACTCGGTCACCACGTAGTCGGCCAGTTTGAGGGCGATTTTGTCGGCGATGATCGAACTGTTGCCCTGGGCGATGTTTGCGAACGGCCCGGCGTGGACGAAGGACGGCTGGCCCTCGATCGTCTGCATCAGGTTGGGCTTGATGGCGTCCTTCATCAACACCATCATCGCGCCCGCGCAGCCAAGGTCCTCAGCCGTTACGGGGTTACCGTCGGTGTTCATGCTGATGATGATCCGCCCCAGCCGTTGGCGCATGTCCTTTATGCCGCCGGCCAGCGCCAGGATGGCCATGATTTCCGAGGCCACCGCGATGTCGAAGCCTGTCTTGCGGTTGGGCCCGTCGAGCCACTTGTCGCTCAGGCCAGTCTCGATGAAGCGCAGGGCCGCGTCGTTGACGTCCACCACGCGGCGCCAGGTGACGGTGTCGGCGTCGATGTTTACCCGCGATAGCCCGGTGCGAGCCCATGTTTTATTGTCGGCGTGCGCCTCGTGCTTGATCCGCGAGTCCACCGCGGCGGCCAGCAGGTTATTGGCTATGCTCACCGCGTGGAGGTCTCCGGTGAGGTGAAGGTTGAATTCCTCCATTGGGATGATCTGGCTGTATCCGCCTCCGGCGGCGCCGCCCTTGATCCCGAACGTCGGGCCCATCGACGGTTGACGGATGCACAAGAACACGTTCTTGTCGATCAAACCCAGCGCCTGAGTCAAACCCACCGCTGTGGTGGTCTTGCCTTCGCCTAATGGTGTGGGTGTGATCGCGCTAATATCTATGTATTTGCCGTTGGGCCGATCCCTCAGGCGTTCTAGGATGTCCAGCTTCACCTTGGCCTTGACGTCACCGTACGGTTCCAACTCCTCGGGCAGAATACCCGCCTGTTTTGCAATCGCGGTGATTTTTTGGGGTGTGGCGGCGCGCGAAATCTCAATGTCTGATGGCACAGAATTACCCATTACTTCGTCTCCCTTTATTGTTAGGGTTGTTTTTAGCCACCCTGTTTTCGCATCGCGATCTCGGCGCCGCGCCGGGTGGGTTACGGAGGCAATTTATATCCGGCTTTCCACCTCCGAGAGGATCTCTTCGACAGATGCCGCGTTTTCGGTCAGTGCTTCGGAGGGCTCGATTTGGCCATCGTCGGTGATTCCCATGATTCCTTCGTTCAGGCGATCGTCGGTCGGCAGATGTCCGATCAAAGGGATTTCGGCGAGTCGGTTTTGAGTCCCGCCCGCGTCGGGGCCCGGGCTGAAGCGATTGGCCACGGCAAAGATCTTTTTTATCCCCAGGTCGGCGGCCAGGTCGCGCACGCGCAGCGCCGTCTGTATGCTCCATGGGCCCGGGTCCACAACCGTAATCAGGGCGTCCATGGATTGGGCGGTAGCCCTGCCAAGGTGTTCGATGCCCGCTTCCATGTCCATCACAAGGTTCTCGTCCCTGCCGAGGACCAAGTGGACCAGCAGGGCCTTCAGCAGGGCGCTGGCAGGGCAGAGGCATCCGCTGCCTCCCTGCTGCACTCCCCCCAGCACCAGGAGGTGAATGTTTCCAATTCTCCTGGCGTATTTTTCGGGAATGTCGTCGACCTTGGGGTTGAGCTTGAAGTAGCCGCCGTATTGTTCCTTTGCCCCGGTCCGTTCGGCGATCAGGTCGTGCATCTGGCAAAGTGGTGTGGGTTGTTCGTCGATTGGGACACCGAGGGCGGCGGCCAGGTTCGCGTCCGGGTCGGCGTCGAGGGCGACCACGCTGTGGCCGCGCAGGCTCAACGTTGCGGCCAACATCGCCGACAGAGTGGTTTTGCCCACGCCGCCTTTTCCGGATATCGCTATCTTCACTAAAACGTTCCAACCAACCGGGAATCGGGAGCGGACAACCTCAAAAGCGCCGCCATGGGTTGCCCGATGCCTATCTGGCCGACATCTCCAGGAACTGCCGGTCCGTTTAGGGGGCTCATAGTCTAAGAGATTAGACCGTGGACTTGCAAGGTGATCTGGGGTCCTTTTGGCGCGAGGCGCCGCCGGGCTTGCTGCCCAGCCGCACTATGGCATGTCATGACAGTCCCGCAAAGTGCCGCCAATACTGGCAGTTACAGGTTGATTTACCGAACCGCCAAGGCGCGTTGCGGGCGGCCTTGTGGGCCGAGAATCAGGCCGCGCGGGAAAATTTCGTTTTATTTGGCAAGGCGTTTTGCTAGAATATATTGGATGGCTTGGCATGCTTTTGATGGCCGTCCTCGGCGATCATGTTGTCCGGGATGACAACCCGAGCAAATTGAGCCGCGCGGCCTGCTTCAAGCACGCGGCTTTTTGTTTCTCGTGTAAGGAGAAGTGCAACCGTGAAAAAACCGGAAGAACGGAGTAGTGATTCGGCCACCGTCGAGATGCTGGAGCAGGTAGGCTCCTGCGGGCTGTCGGTGGCGTGGGACCGCCACGAAGCCATGGAGCCGCAGTGCGGCTTCGGGCAGTTGGGTATCTGCTGCCGCAACTGTACGATGGGTCCGTGCCGCATTGATCCCTTTGGGGACGGGCCCGCGGAGGGCATTTGCGGTGCGACGGCCGACGTCATCGCGGCGCGAAATATGGTGCGTATGATTGCAGCCGGAGCGGCCGCCCACTCGGACCACGGGCGAGATGTTGCCCACACGATGCTGATGGCGGCCGAGAACTCCGACGGCGACTATAAGATCAAAGATGAAACCAAACTTGGCGCCCTGGCCGAGGAATTGGGCGTTTCGACCGATGGCAAGGACGTCAGCCAGATCGCGCGCGAGGTGGCGGAGATCGCCTTCAGTCAATTTTCGCAGCAGCATGGGGAGGTGGTGTTTACGAAGCGTGCGCCAGAGGACCAGCGCAAGCGGTGGCGCGATACCGGTGTGATGCCTCGCGGCGTGGACCGTGAGATTGTGGAGATCATGCACCGGACGAACATCGGGGTGGACAACGACATGGTCAACATCATGCTTCAGGGCATTCGAGTGGCCCTGAGTGACGGTTGGGGCGGCAGCATGGTCGCCACGGACCTTTCCGACGTGCTGTTCCGGACGCCCGACTGGGTCACCAGCCGCGCCAACCTGGGCGTTCTCGATCCCGAAGCGGTGAATATTATCGTTCACGGGCACGAACCGAACCTGTCGGAGATGATCGTGGCGGCCTCGCAGGACAAGGAACTTGTGGAACTGGCCAAGAGTAAGGGGGCCAAGGGCATCAACCTCGGCGGGATCTGCTGCACGGCCAACGAGATTCTCATGCGTCACGGTATCCCGCTGGTGGGCAACTTCCTTCAACAGGAGTTGGCGGTAGCCACCGGCGTGGTGGACGCGATGGTGGTGGATGTTCAGTGCATTTTCCCGTCGCTGGGCAAACTGACGGAGAAGTTTCACACCAAGTTCATCTCGACGAGTCCCAAAGCGAAGTTCCCTTATGCCACGCACGTGGAGTTCGAGGAGTCCCGGGCGATGGAGATTGCCAAGGACATCGTTCGCATGGCGGCGGAAAACGTGACCAACCGCGACAAGTCCGCCATCCACGTGCCCAAGGAGCACCGGCCGCTGGTTGCCGGTTTTACGGCCGAGAACGTCTTTACGGCGCTCGGTGGGAGATATCGTTCG
>JASLZV010000399.1 GCA_030754715.1 Phycisphaerae bacterium | reverse complement strand
AACTGAATATTGTTGCAGCGTAACGCATCAAGCGATAGTGAAAGGTAGCACGCCACACAGGTCTCGGAAAACAGCGTTCCCCGTCCCCGGGGTGGCATTCCTGCCGGAGGAGAAGATTATCAGATCAGACTTGAACATCGTCAACCTGCTCACTCAATCCATCTCAGCATCGGAGATCCCATGGCCATAAAAGTTGCTTTTATCGGGGCGGGCAGCGTCGGCTTCGCCCGTTCGCTGACGCTCGACCTGCTCACGGTTCCTGAATTACAGGATACGCACTTCGCATTCCACGACATCGACAAGGGCAACCTGGAGAGGGTGGCACAACTCTGCCGCAAGGACTTGGAGGCCAACAAACTTCCGGCCAAACTCACCACAACGCTTCAGAGAAAACGGGCCCTGGAAGGCGCCGACTATGTCATCAACTGCACCCGCATCGGCGGTCTGGAGGCATTCCGGACCGACATCGACATCCCCTTGAAGTATGGGATTGACCAATGTGTAGGCGACACACTTTGCGCGGGCGGGATCATGTACGGACAACGCAACATTCCGCAGATTCTCGCGTTCCAGAAAGACATGAAAAATGTGGCCGGCACCGATTGCCTGTTCCTGAACTATGCCAACCCCATGGCCATGAACACCTGGGCCGCCCTGGATGCCCACGACTGCGGCGAGGGGGTCGATACAGTCGGCCTCTGCCATGGGGTGGAAGGCGGATGGCACCAGATCGCCTCTGTGCTGGGGGCCAAGGTTCATACGGAGGTCGAGATCGTCTGCGCCGGAATCAACCACCAGACCTGGTACATCAAGATAATCTACAAAGGGAAGGAAGTAAGTGGGGCCCGTCTGCTCAAGGCGTTCGAAAACCATCCCACCTATTCCAAAACCGAAAAAGTACGGATCGATGTCCTGCGCCGGTTTGGATATTACTGCACCGAATCAAACGGTCACTTATCCGAATACCTGCCGTGGTACCGGAAGCGGCCCGGCGAGATTCGAAAATGGATTGACCTGTCATCCTGGATCAACGGGGAAACCGGCGGCTATTTGCGTGTGTGCACGGAAAGTCGGAATTGGTTCAAGACTGATTTTCCGAAGTGGTTGAAGGATGCCGGCAAGCCGTTGAGTGATTACAGCCGCTCAGCCGAGCGCGGATCTTACATCATCGAGGCACTGGAGACCGGGCGTATTTACCGGGGCTATTTTAACGTGCGCAACAAGGGAGCAATCGCGAATTTGCCGGACGACAGCATCGTTGAAGTCCCGGGTTACGTCGACCGTCTCGGCATTCACATCCCGCCGGTGGGCCACCTGCCCCAGGCATGTGCCGCCACATGTATGGCCAGCATCAACGTGCAGCGTATGGCCAAGGACGCCGCGGTCCAGGGAAGTGTCACGCTGCTCAAGCAGGCCATGCTCCACGATCCACTCGTGGGCGCGGTATTGAATCCGGAAGAGATTTGGCAGATGACAGACGACATGCTGGTACACCAGGCCAAGTGGCTTCCGAACTACAGGAAACGAGACATCGGGGCGGCATGCAATCGTCTCGCTCAAGGCAAGATCAAGATCCGGACCTGGGATGGGGCCGCCCGGGTCAAAGCCAA
>JASLZV010000398.1 GCA_030754715.1 Phycisphaerae bacterium | reverse complement strand
ATCAACGGCAAGCAACTGTTCATCGACGACTACATCATTGACGAACTCAAGGGCGCCGAAAAGGTCCTCAACCAGCCAACCAAACACCCCGCCAATCCGCTGGTCGTGCCTGACAAACCGTGGGAGGAAGACGTTGCCTATACGTACGGAACAGTGATCTATGACCACCAGGAGAAGCTTTTCAAGATGTGGACCCACGGCTGGCTCAATGTCGACAAGAGCACGCCTGTCGGCCTTGGCCTGTATCTGACCTCCGGGGACGGGATCGCCTGGGTCAAGCCGATCATAAACGAAAAGGACGGCAACAACCTGCTGCGCATTCCCAAGGAGTGGGGTTATGTCGGCGCCCCAACTATCTTCAAGGACCCGCGCGACGCCGACCCCCAACGCCGCTATAAGATGCTGTACATCGCGAAGCCGGACGGGTCGCCTAAGTCTCTTGCGACCAACGCGGCCTACTCCCCGGACGGCATCGCCTGGACGCCCGAACCGGCCAACCCCGTCTCCCCCTTCAGCGATACGCAGCCCTGTCCGTATTGGGATGCTCGGCTGGGGAAGTACGTTGCATATCTTCGGTACGGGCCGCCAAATACTCGGATCATCAGCAGGATCCAGAGCGAGGATTTTATTCACTGGTCTCCAAAAGTGACGGTCATCAGGCGCGGTCCCATGGACAGACCCTTCTCCACATGCTTCTATGGCATGCGGATCATTCCTTACGAGGGAATCTACCTCGGCTTCATCACCGCCTACCATGGCGAGACGATCGAGCCCATCTCGCCGGATAAATTGTGGATGGACAGAAAGAACGTGCAACTTGCCTTCAGCCGTAACGGCCTGGCCTGGTCGCGCGTGGGCAGACACGGCGCAATGGCACATGCTCAATTGAGCAAGGACCGCAACTGGAAGAAGGTAACCCAGGAGGCGGTATTTGTTCCGTATGGCAGGCACGGCAAGGACTGGGACTGGGGCGTGATCCGCGCCTTCCAGTCGCCGTTGATTATCGACGACGAAATCAGGATCTACTACCAGGGACAGGACGCGCGGAATTGGTGGACCCACTCCGGCGACCCGCCCAAATTTGACCCCAATGCTCGTAAGCCCAACACGGGAGTCGGTCTGGCGACGCTGCGCCTGGACGGGTTCGTGTCGGTCGATGCACAGGGGGAAGGGACGATGACGACAAAGAAGTTTGTCTTCATCGGCGACACGCTGGAGGTAAACGCAAACGTCAAGGGCGGGTCGATTCTTGTCGAGGCCCTCGATGCCAAAGGCAAGGTGATTGAAGGTTTTTCAAAGACAGACTGCATTGCGATCACCACCGACAGCGTTCGCCACGTGCTGAGGTGGAATGGCCAAAAGGACTGCCACCTGATCCAGGCGCGGCCGATCCGGCTGCGGTTTCATATAAACAAGGCCAAACTATATTCGTTTACCCCGCGAATTCGTCATCAGCACTACGTTCAGTCGTACGATTGAAAGGAACGCCTCATGGACAACGGTTTTCTTGGCGCCTTAGTCGCAGCGATGGTGGTTCTATTGGGCACTTCGGTGGTTTCGGGGAAGTCTTTGAAGGCCCCGCCGGGACTGTTCAAGGACCTCAACGACGAGATTGTCGGCGACGCCATAATTCTCAACGGTAAGCAGCTGTTCATCGATGACTACATCATCGAAGAACTCAAGGGGGCCGAAAAGGTTCTCAA
>JASLZV010000397.1 GCA_030754715.1 Phycisphaerae bacterium | reverse complement strand
GACCCTTCTTACGTTAACAACACACGTTACCCACTAATCATATTTTTCTGGCATTATTCATCTGAATAACGGCCGCGTAACGGGCAAATTCTGTGGTAGCCTCAGCGGCTGCTCGGCGACCTAAACATTCTTGAAATCAGAGCACTAATGCGACGCTTTATCATTCGAAGATTTGTCTTTGCAAACGTCAGCATCGTCGTGGCAACGTTGATCGTGTTCCTGCTGTCGCGATTCGGCATGGGCGATCCGCTGCTTCTCTACGCTAACTCCGGGTATGGAATTACCGCAGAAGGTGAAGCAGCCCTCCGCAAAAAATTAGGGCTCGACCGAGCGATTCCCGTACAGTACGCTCTGTGGCTGGGTCGGACTTTAAAAGGTGACATGGGCGAAACGATCCTAGATCGAAAGCCAGTTTCTCGGGTCGTCACACAGAGGCTGCCAACCACGGTCCACCTTGGTGCCGTCGCGTTCCTTGCATCGTTTGCGTTTGGTATTCCTTTAGGGATGTTGTCTGCAGTTAAACGGGGTTCATTCTGGGACTATGCGGGCAGGTTTTTCGCGCTGCTCGGACAGGCAGTACCTTCGTTCTGGCTTGGACTGGTACTCATTTTATTATTCGCTGTACAGTGGAAGATTTTCCCTGCCGGTCTCAAAGGGGACAGCATCTGGGACGTTAAGCATCTGGTATTACCGTCAATCACGCTTGCTGCCGGGGGTTTTGCGTTTTACATGCGCATCACCAGGACGGCGATGCTCCAGGTGCTCGACTCAGAGTATGTCCGGCTGGCCCGCGCTAAGGGTGTGAACAACAATATGGTGATCTGGAAACACGCGTTTAAGAACGCGCTGATCCAGCCTCTAACTGGCATGACGCTGGGTTTAACTTTCTTCCTGACCGGTTCAGTTCTTGTAGAAACGATCTTCGCATGGCCTGGAATGGGACAAATGGCGATCACTGCAGTCAACAACAATGACTTTCCATTACTCCAGGGCATCGTGTTTTTCTTCACGATCCTGTTCGTTTCATGCACGTTCCTTTGTGATCTTCTTTACGCATACATAGATCCGCGCATTCGTTACGACTAAATACCTAATTACTCTTCTTTATGACATTGCTGACATATGACTAATCAAACTGAGGCACAAACCACGATAACAGGGGCTGGCGACGCTGGCCGCGACGCAGAAGTCCTGACAACGGTGCGGCGTTCGTTTGGATCACAAGCGTGGTACCTGCTCAGACGCTGGCCACTTGTTCCGCTGTTCATCATGATCGTACTGCTGATAACAGGAATCTTCGCCCCTGTTGTTGCACCTGCCGACCCCTACGAACAATCACTATCGTTCCGTAACTTCGCACCTACCTGGGGTAGGGCAACCGAATTCAACAACATCCCGGACCCTGCTGACTACGACATGGAAGTCACAAAGGAGCGGTCAGCGTATAACAGGGCTAAGAAGAAATCTTTCCCCCGAACAAGATTCATATTGGGTGCGGACAACCTTGGACGAGATGTACTCTCCCGTGTAGTGTACGGTGCCCGTATCTCGATGAAAGTCACCGCGTACGCGCTCACCGCCGGCGTTGTCTTCGGATCACTGGCCGGGCTTATTGCCGGTTACTTCGGTGGCTGGACCGATGAAGTGCTTATGCGGATAGTGGACGTTTGGCTGGCACTCCCGTTCATCCTTATTGCACTCGTTATCGCACAGCAATTCCTGCACGAGGGTGGAGCGGCCCTAGG
>JASLZV010000396.1 GCA_030754715.1 Phycisphaerae bacterium | reverse complement strand
CATTGACCAGCCTGGGCCTGAAAGAGGCAAAAGACCTGGTTGAGGGCCTTCCGAAGGCGGTCAAGTCTGGGGTGAGCAAGGAAGAGGTCGAAGAGGCCAAGAAACAGTTGGAAGAGGCCGGTGCTACTGCGGAGATCAAATAGCCCGGTTGACGGACCAGAGCGGGTTTGTGGATGAAAGATATTCGAGCCGACGTGCCCGCCCGCGGTGTGTGAAGGGTCGCCGGCGGGGGAGTTGTCGGCCGGTGGGCTGTGCGGCGAAATGAGGATAACTCTATGCTGCTAATGGACAAGATAAGGGATTTTTCCAAGGTCGGTGACGCCGTTGCCGTGCCGAACCTGAGCGAGATCCAAACACGCTGCTATAGCGACTTCCTGCAGGCGGACGCCGAGCCGGCCGGGCGCAAGAAACGGGGCTTGGAGGCACTGCTGCGCGAGGTGTTCCCCATTGTCAGTTACGACGAGCAAACGACACTGGAGTATCTGCATTACGAACTGGATCAGCCTCGCTACACCGTGCAGGAATGCCGCGACCTGCGGCTGACGTACGGTCGGCCGTTCCGCATCCGATGCCGCATGATTCGCAAGGACAAGAAGGATGTCCTGGAAGAGAGCATTTACCTGGGTGAACTTCCGATCATGTTCGGTGGAGGGGAGTTCGTCATCAACGGCGCGGAGCGCGTTCTCGTGTCGCAGTTGCACCGCAGCCCTGGGGTAGACTTCAGCGTCGAGATGCAGGAGTCCGATCGCCCGCTGCACGGGGCCAGGATTATCCCCGAGCGTGGAAGTTGGATCGAGATCAACGTGACGAAGAAAGACTCACTGGCCATGCGGATCGATCAATCGACCAAGATTCCGGCCACCACGTTCCTGCGGGCGTTGGACGAACAATTTTGCACGAACAGCGCCATCATCAGCGCGTTTTACCCGACCAAGGGCGTGACGACCGACAAACTGCGCCCGCAGACCTACCTGGCCGAGGCTGTGGTGGACAGCGATAGCGGTGAGGAGTTGGTTCCGGCCGGCGGGCAGGTGGGTGAGGCCCTCACCAAGATCGTTGCCAGTCCGCTGAAGCGTGTCAGGATCATCGAGGAGATGACCGACCCTCTGGTGCTCAATACGCTGGCGGAAGATTTGTCGGACAGCCATGAAAGCGCCCTGCTGCGTCTGTACATGCGTTTGCGGCCGGGCAACCCGCCCCAGGCGAGCAAGGCAAAGGCCCTGTTCAAAGAGAAGTTTTTCGACGAGAATCGCTACCGCCTGGGGAAAGTAGGGCGGTTTCGGGTGAGCCGCAAGTTCAAACAGGAAGGCGAGTCGGCGATGACGCTCGGGGTGGGGGACTTTGTCGGCATTATCAAGTATATCCTGTCGCTTCGGGACAATCAGGGCGTTGTGGATGACATCGACCACCTGGGTAACCGGCGTCTGCGCACGATCGACGAACTGGCCACCGAGGAAATGCGAAAGGGATTCCTGAAACTGCGGCGCACCGTGCAGGAGCGCATGACCATCAAGGATCTGGACGAGGTTACGAAGGTTTCCGAACTGGTCAACTCCAAGAGTGTTTCGTCCAGCGTGGATTTCTTCTTCGGGCGCGGCGAACTGTCGCAGGTGGTGGACCAGCAAAACCCGCTGAGTATGCTGACGCACGAGCGGCGGCTGTCCGCCCTGGGCCCCGGCGGGCTCAACCGGAAACGCGCCGGCTTTGAAACGCGCGACGTGCATATCAGCCACTATGGGCGTATCTGT
>JASLZV010000395.1 GCA_030754715.1 Phycisphaerae bacterium | reverse complement strand
GTCGGATTGCTGATATCGGGTGCCGAACAGGGCCTCAAAGCCAGAGAGGAGTGAGTATTTGATGCGGCACATCGACCGCTGCATCTTGCCCGGGCGCCTGGAGCGGGGCTTGCAGTCTGTGCGGCCACCGGTGGTTTGCGGCCGCCTGTGCCCGCGAAGGTCCCGGAGCGGGCAGGTGTTGGTCATTGCCATCATCGCGATGACCTTGCTGGTGGGGCTGATTTTCTACGTTTACAACACCGGGGACCAGGTGAACCGGCGTCTCGAACTGCAAAATACCGCTGACTCGGTGGTTATCAGCGGTGCCGGATGGATGGCACGGTCCATGAACGTCGTGGCAATGAACAACGTAGCCCAGGCGCGAATGCTGGCTATGATAGCCGTGCTGGATTCGCTGCCGCTGGCGGCAGAGATTACCGTTGCGGAGATGTCGGCCGAACAGGAAGCCGAAGACAATCTCACCAAAGGGGTGGCCAACCAACTGAGCCGGGGTATTCCCGATACCCGAATCGAGCAGGGCTATGACCAAACCGCGAGGAACTGGACGAACTTCCTGCTCAATGGGATGAGAGGGCTTTACAACAAGATGTCATCGGATGAGCAAAACCCCTCACAGTACGACGCCCTGGTGGCGCTGGACCGGGCATTTGACACCGATGATGAGAGGGAGCGCGAAAACGGATACCTGATGAAGAGGGCCACCCACTGGCGAGTGGATGGCGGCGATGTGCCATTCGGGGCGTTCTGGCAGGCTGCCCAGGCGCTTGGGTATTTCTCCGAGGCAACGGTTAACTCGGCCGGCGTGCTGGCCCAGACTGATGCTGTTCAATTCGGCCGAGCCAACATGGCCGACGAGGCGGACAAGGCCTTTCTCGTGCCGGTTGTGCCGTCGATGCCGGTGAAACAAGGTGATTTCCAGGATTTTGAAGCCGTTCTGACCGACCACATGGTCATTACCGGAGACGGTGTGCGAAAGGACTCGGCCGACCTTGTCGCGAGGCTTGCCGGCGCCTCGGACATATCAGAGGAAGTTGAACACATACACCTCAGCGGTGGGGCGATCCCCGACTGGGCCGGCCCGCACCGCCTCGGTCCGTGGGCCCGGCTGTATCGCTGGCGTTATGATCTTTACCAAAGATGGGGAGGCACTTCGTATGGGGCGGCGGACAATGAAATCGGCCGGGGACACGAGGGGGGACAATCTGAGAGAATCGGATACAGCACGTATGGCCCGGTGCGATGGGCCTTGGACAGGATTATCAGTGGATTTGGCTTGGCGGGCTGGCGAGAGGGACTGGTGGATGTCAGCCGATTTGCTTTCCATCTCGAACGGATTACCAATGTCAAACTCGGCTATATGTTTGGTCTTTCGAGCCCCCAAAGGATTCAATACGCCAACAGGTGGATTACCAATTACCGAGAGGCCGTGCAATTTGCTGCGGATCCCGATAATCGCGAGAATATCCTCAGGACGCGCTACTACCGTCCGGTGGTAATGTCCTCAGTGAGTTGGGACGATCCCGACTGGCTCAAGGACAGCGGCACCTACTACAGCGACCGTGGTGAAGTAAGCCCGTTTGATGACCCCAAGTCCGGTCTTTGGGTCTGGGAGCCCGATGGCTGGTACGACGTTTCGGTCAGGAGATCGGATTGCGAGAAACTAAACGATTATGTCTGGCGGCGTAAGCGGCAGTATAAGGTTACCTACGAGCCGCGGGTGAATCTTCCCCTCCGGACCGATCCAGCCA
>JASLZV010000394.1 GCA_030754715.1 Phycisphaerae bacterium | reverse complement strand
GCCCGCCCGGCGAGGCGGGTCGGACCGCGACGCGCGAGCAGCACCGTGACCGTCGCGTGCTCGAGCGCGTGGTTGCGGCGGGTTTTGACTGTCGCTGTCTCGGCCATCGATCTCTACCTTATTGATGTATGTCTTATACTTCCAACCGACAATCGGATTAACGCCGTACGCGGCCCGATCACATCTTCAATCTTATCCGACGGGCCGGAATTGTGCATCGGGTGGGCAGGGGAGACCCCAGATTGGTCGGTATTTCCGCCAATAACTGTTAACTCAACGTGAATCAGGACCCAAATCCGGTCCGGTCGCCGCTCGCTGAACGCTAATGGCAACACCGAGAATCCAGGCACGGAATCCGACCATATTAGCCCCTTCTCCCTAACTTAAACATGAATACCGCGTGTAAGTATATCTCGAATCATTTGTCAGCAAGCGTGAAAAGCCAGACCTCGGCGACGCGATTTCCGATAATGGAGATTGTTTAGAAGAAGTCTTGAAAACGTATTGACACAGGACTGCGCTGACATTAGCATTAATTGAAACAACGCTGCATAATCTGAAACAGCGCTGACAAAGTAAGGAGGCCTCAGATGAACCGCAAGACAAAGAAGATGATGGCAGTCGAAGAGAAGTTCCACCAGTCCTTGGAAAACATGCTACCGGAAATGGTAACCGAAAATGGCCTGTCGTCAACCGCCGACGAACTCGGGGTCAGCAAGGCAACGCTCGGCTACTGGCTCCTCAAACTCGGCATCACGGTCCGGCGAGTCGCATTAGCCCCCGGCGAGTCCTTAGAGGTAAAGCGAGTTCGCTGACCTTGAACCAAAACTGCTGAACTCTTGACGCGGCGTCTGGGTCGAGGTCTGTGGGGCCCACAAAGTGCGGCCCCAGGCGCTAAAGACTCAACAGCATCGCCCACCCAGCGAGATTCGAAAATCACGCGACACGGGGTGGGCGATCTTTTTCCCCGTGGAAGCGGCTCGCCGCAAGACTTCAGGTGCGCGGTGTGGGTGGACGTTGATCTCGAGCGGCACGCTGCCATGAAACTTCGAGGGCGGCGGAATTCGTTCGCGAGGCGGATGCGGGCTTGCAGCGGCAAGTTCCGTTCCGGATGATTCTTGGGGGTTGGCACACACGAAGCAAGACTCGAGAACGAGCCTTGCTTCGTGGTTGAAGGGCGCTGTTCGAGGCAGTGGGCCCGACCTTACGGCGATGAACAGCATGTGTCGTTGGTATGAAATTGGCTGCACAGGGTCGCCCTGAAGGCGACAAACAGATCAGATGCCGCCGAACGATTTGTGTCATTCTGATCCTTCCGCAGAAGGATCAGAATCTGGCTGATGAACGGGCGCCATTGCTTGTAGTGCTGCAGAGACTCCTTCTTCCGCTAGATGGCAACGCGAGAATCCTTAATGCAACTCATATAAGGCCGGGCCCAACATCCAGTTGGTGCTCTGGCCCTTCAGGGCCAAGCCGAGTTTTCATGTTTCGATACCGAGGGCGACAACCGCCACGAGTGATTCTATCCTTCCGAGAGAGGATTGATCTCGTTGCTGAATGCGCACAGTTGCCTGAGTGACCCGAAACGATTCGTCTCTCCGGACCCAACCAGCATTGCCAATATCGTTGGGCACAGCGTAAATGGGTGATGACCGTAACGGCTTGAGTGACGCTTGGGTGTCAGAGGCCCTTTTCGACGAGCTCAGAGCTTGTCCTGAGTTTGCCGAAGGGGCGAACGGGTGGGTGCGCGGCTTGGACGTGATAGCGA
>JASLZV010000393.1:259-1774 GCA_030754715.1 Phycisphaerae bacterium | reverse complement strand
GGTCACGGCTGATTCCAGCAAGTGGCGGATTTCCGGTCCGACCAGTTCACTCAGTATTTCCACCACCGACCCCAGGGTGACCTCGACTGTCGCGCCGGACGTGGTGTACTCGAAACCGGCGCCGGATAGAGTGCCCTTCAGATCAATCGGCATGTGGATGTTGTCGGATTTCTCCTGCCTGATTTCCTGCAGAGCCCAGTCCGCCAGTTTCTGGCAGACTTCCGACGAGACGTTGACCTTGAAGCCTCCCCTGGCGGTCTGTTCGTCTTTGGCGTACAGCAGGATCAACTCGTGCAGGATCTTGCCGAGGAAATCCACATCGGTGAGGGTTTCTCGCACCCGGTATTGCAGGACTGCCTCCAGCGACTTGCTGAGGGCTTCCCGCAGTCGCAGCAGCGCGTCGCGAGCGGCCAGTTCCAGTTCAGTCTTTCCGCGCATGAGGGTTTTTCCCGCCTCCCCTCGCGCATCGGCAAGAATCTTTTCGGCCTGGGCCTTGGCATCGGCGACGATCTTCTCGGCTTCCTGGTGGGCATTGGCCAGGAGTTTGTCGGCTTCTTGCCGGCCGACCTCGACACCCTCGGATTGTAATTTTGCGACAAAAGTCTCAATGGATTCGGCCATGGGTCACTCCATAAGAGTGGTTTACAGTCCGTATCGTATCGTATCGTAAGGAACTTATATTGTTTTGTCCGGCCCGAATATCAAGTAAAAAGTTGCGAGGATGCAGAATTGCAGAAGCCGCCGTGCATGGTCGGGGTTGGTATGAGCCCCTGAAAAAGTCGTGGCGCCCGAACTGTTGGAGGATGGTAATGAACGGACCGGCATTGGCTGGACCCTCTTGCACATAGGTGAGGCTTTCCCTTACATGTTCCACCAGCGAGGCCTTGGGCGAGAGGAATTCTTTCATCTGATCGGCGCATCGTGAGTGTGGTTTTGTCCTGTGCCGTTGCCAACCCCTATTTTCCCGGGGTAGTATTGCGCGGCCGTTCTCCCTCGCGATGGGTGGGGCCCTTGCGCCGGGGCTTGGGGTTGAAGATTTTGTCCGCGTCGATTTTTCCGAAGATCATCCGCCCGGCTGAGGTCTGCAGTGCGCTGGTGACCTCAATGGCAACGTCTCGCCCGATGTGGTCTCGGCCATCCTCCACCACCACCATGGTTCCATCGTCCAGATAACCCACCCCTTGTCCCGGTTCTTCCCCGGGCTTGATAATCTTGACCGTCATCGTTTCACCGGGCAGGGCCACGGGCTTGAGAGCATTGGCCAGGTCGTTGATGTTGATCACGTCCACGCCGCGAAGTTGCGCAACCTTGTTAAGATTGAAATCGTTGGTGATAACCCGCCCGTTGAGATGCTTGGCCAGCGCTATCAACTTCGCGTCAACGTTGGTTGCGGCCTCCACGCTGGCGGTGTGTGCGTCAAGAATCCGTATGTCCAGCGAACTGCTCTTCTGGAGGCGGCTGAGTACGTCCAGGCCCCGGCGCCCGCGATTCCGCTTGAGTTTGTCCTCGCTGTCG
>JASLZV010000393.1:0-249 GCA_030754715.1 Phycisphaerae bacterium | reverse complement strand
CACGATGGTCTCGGATTCGAGGATTTGCGTGTCGGCGATGTCGGCGATACGTCCGTCGATGATCACTGAGGTGTCCAACAGCAGCGGGCGGGCGCCCTTGGCTTCCCTGGCAAACTCCACGTATGGGATAATAAACCGGAAATCGTCCTTGGTCTGCAGGACAAAACTCACACATACGAATACCGCCGCCGCGCCCAAGAGCAACTTGACCAACTGGACGGTGCGTACGCGGGCAGCGTAGGTCATGTA
>JASLZV010000392.1 GCA_030754715.1 Phycisphaerae bacterium | reverse complement strand
ATGGCCGGCCCCTTGTCCGGACGACCTGCCGTCCGCCACGCAAGTTTGGCCATCGCAGCCTCCTGCTCCGCTACCGCGACATACCTGTCGATCAAGCCCCCCACCACTGAGGTAAACGCCCGGTGCGGCGGCGAACCGCGTACCCAAAGCCTTCCTTCACCCTCGTCATCCAGTTGCCAGTAGTCCACATCCTCCAGAGCCTTTACTGACGCCACCGCTTTCTCCATGGCCGAATTTGCCGACTCTGACTCAGCCAGACGTTTCTTCAGTAGTTCGTAGTTGCCCGCAAAGTCATCACGCAATCCCAGGGCATCGACCATCCGGCGTGAACCTTCCACCCCAAGGCCCCGGCCCGAACACGCAACAAATATCACTCCCCGACCCAGGTGCTCCCGCTGAGCCGTCAACGCCCGCGCGGCTTCCAAAAGCGTAGTTACCGAACACGCCTCATAGGCACCCGGCGCCAGGTCGGGAACCACCGACCAGGAATCGGTGAACCCCATCAGCACCAACGCCTGTTTCGCCGCCTTCTTCGGGTGCAACACCCCGTATACGTTCCGTGCCGTCCGTATCTCCCAATCCACACGCGCGTCGATCCGAACCTCCTCGCCCACCAGATCCTCCACCGCCGTACCCATTGTCAAAAACCGCGGCATGTTCCCCGGAAAATGTAGAATTTTCTTCCTGTAGTGGTCCGGGTTGGCCGTCTCACGAAACAAAATGGCCTTCGCCCCCAGTTTGGCCGCCGCCAGCCAGGCAAAGCCCGGAGTCATCCGTGCCAGTGCAATGTTGTTCCTGATGGACTTTCCATCCAACTCCTCCAAGGTGCCTGTCCCCACGTCGATCACGCGTCCTACAATCCCTTCCGGTCCCGTCGTGCACGTTCGCACATGGTTGGGCCAGAAAGGCACCAGTGACACGCCGGCCAACTCCCCTCCGTCCTTGTCACTCAAGCGGCACCACTTCGTAACAGGGACCGTCACCGGGTACCGCTGGACCAGCACATCATCCATCTTCAGACGGCGAAATTCCTGCTCGACATCTGCCGCCACCTCCAAATCCCCGGCCGTGCCGGCCAGACGCGACGGAAATTGCACGATGCGCCGGTGTGTTCGCCCAACGCTCTCAACCGTGATACCGGAAAACAGTTTGTCAAAGTTGATACTCCCGGCCAGTTCCGGCCGCAGCAGTTTCTCCTGTCCGGGCGTGGTCCACTGCCCAATGAACAACAAGAACAGGCCAAGGCAAAGACCCAGTAATAACAAAATAAATGAACGTGCCTTGCTCATGCGTCAAGAATAACCGATTGAAGCCGAAACGCGGCCTGGTCATATTCATCGCGACCGCAACTACAGCCGCTCCCTAAAACACGAGCGACCCCAGAACGCGCCAAAACGCCACCGTACACAGGTCGCCGACGAACAAGCCCACTGCGAACGGACGGAGCACGGACGGAATCAGGGCTATCCCACCGACTCTCAGGCCGAAACGCTTGATCAGATGTCCAGTAGCGATGCTAGGCCACAGTTCATAGATAGCCGGAGAAAAAGCCAGGGCAAAGCCCAGGGGATGCAGGGGAAACCCCAACCAGATCACTCGCACTAGGGTGAGCAGCCCCGTAATAGCAAAAGATATCCCGGTAAAGATCCACACACCCGGAAACTTAATGGCGATGCGGCTGCGCCGTTCTGGCGTCAGAAGAGGCTGCTCGTCAGGGTGGTCACGGAAATACTCCGCGACCATCAATTGCTCCCTCTCAACCGTGTAATACGCGTCGA
>JASLZV010000391.1 GCA_030754715.1 Phycisphaerae bacterium | reverse complement strand
CGATGGTTGTGGTTCTGGCGTTCGTGATTCTGGGCCTGGCTGTTTTTGTGGCCGTTGTATTGGTGGGCCGGTTCAACTCATCAATGATGCGGGCCGTTGAAGAATCGCAGCACGTGGATTCTATTGAGGCCCCCAGGGGCCGACTGGCGGAAGTGGCTTTCATGGTGGGTGTCAACAACATGAAGCGCCGCCGTATCCGCACAACGTTGACTTGCCTGACCATTGTCTTGGTGACCTTCACGATGCTCAGCGTAATTAGTGTCGGGCACGACGTAGATCCGGTCCGCCTCCGGGTGGCCCGGGAGGCGCCGTACGACGGGTTTATCTATGGCCGCCCCGGGCTGGGCCCCATCGACTCGTCGCAGATGCAGCGGCTTAAGGCACACTTTGACCGGAACGCAACAGCAGTGGCTAGGATATGGGTCGAGCGTTTGGGGCCGATTGGCGAGTACCTTAATTACGAGTTGCGACCGGTCCAGCCGATCGCCGGGGCGAGGGTTAAGTCGCTGGAGGCAAAGATCCTTTTGGGATTGGATGTCGCCGAACAGGGTTTTGTCACGCAAATGCCGCTGATGCCGGGTGGCGCGTGGTTCAGTTCCAATGACGCCAAGGAAGTGATCCTTAGCGTCGAGATGGCAGGGCTTCTGGGAATCACCCCCCAGAACTTCACCGGGAGGGAAATCCTCATCGGTGACCACAGACTGAAGTTGATCGGGCTCATGGATGACCAGAGGCTCCGAGAACTGAAGGATCTGGGCGAGGTGCCTTTGCTGCCGATGATGACACAGATTACCGAGGCCCGGTACTCCGAGCGGCGGGCGGCCGCCCTCCGGCAGACTCAGGATGAGGCCTCTGGAAGAGCGAGGCTGGGCGCCGGTGGTGGGTCGCTGGTCAGCGACCCCAACACGCGTCCTGCCGAACCGCTTGATGTTGCTTTTGTTCCGATAGGGTTCGCTCGCAGCCTCGGCGACGGTGACTACAGGACCCTCAGTGTGAAATACCGACCGGTAGAAGGCAACGGTGCGAAGTCGGCCGCCCAGCGGGCTTGGGATGCCGCGAACCGCCTCATTCGTTTTCAGCACACGCGGGTGACTGTGGGGCTTCGTGACCCTATCGTCGCCGACAAGGATTCGCCGAACGTAGCCGCCGGACAGTATGCCATGGCCTCCAGCAGTTCCAGCGAAGTCGGCGGGGTCCTGAAGATCGCTATCCCAATCATTATCATCGCAACAATCATCTTCAACACCATGCTTGGATCGGTAATGGAGCGCAAGCGAGAGGTGTCTATTTACAACGCCATCGGCCTGAATCCCGGCCACGTCATGATGTTTTTCCTGGCCGAATCCTTTGTCTACGGCATAATCGGGTCGGTCGCCGGGTATCTGATCGGACAGGGCCTGAGTCTCGTGGTGGCCCAGACCATCGGGCTCAATCTCAACTATTCGAGTCTCAGCGTAATATTCGTAATCTTTCTGTCGATTGGAACGGTCCTGTTGTCGACGATATATCCGGCGGTTATGGCAGCCAGAGCGGCTGTGCCAAGCGGCCAGCGCAAATGGAGCATCCCTCAGCCGGTTGGCGACCAGATCTACGTGAAGTTCCCGTTCAGTTATGACGCCGGCCGCGTGCTTGGCGCCTGCTGCTACCTTTACGAGTTCATGCAGCAGAACTCCGAGGCCTCGACGGGCAAGTTCCTCGCTCAAATCGGGCCGGTGGGGCTCGTGCCCTCACCGGCGGGTACCGATGGGGAGGGAACGAAACATAAAACGGCCTTTGCA
>JASLZV010000390.1 GCA_030754715.1 Phycisphaerae bacterium | reverse complement strand
GTTGGTGCTGATGCGACTGTTTATTTTTGCCGACGGTGGGGCCTTCCGCCGTCGGCACGGTGCGGCCCTGCTGGCCGTGTTTGGCGGGTATTATGCGGCGATACTGGTGCTGGTGGGCCTGGGGTATTTGAAATACCAGCCGTTATAGGCGTCTTGATGGTATGATTCCCCTACGCGGTGTCGGGTTGCCAAAAGGACTTCAGATGCGGATGTGCGTTCAAACAAGATGCGGCTGGGTGGTTCTGCTGGCCGCGGTGTGCGCATTGCTTCAGCCCGGGGTGACTGGCGCTGCGGAACTGGAAATGAATGAGGCGGTGACGTATGCCCACGTCGGCGTGTTGCTGGCGGTGCCCAAGGACTTCGACGACCGACGTCCAACTGAGGAGTCGGAGGTGATGCGGGCGGTCCGAATCGTTACCGGCAAGCCGGTGCAGGCGGTCTCACTGGGCGCCTACTGCATTGGGCCCAAGGACACCGCCGAGGATTTTGCCGACGCGATGGAACAGAACCTGGCGGCCAATTTGGCCGTCCGAAAGTTCAATGTGCTCAAGAAGACGCTCATCACCATTGCGGGAATCTCCGGCTCGGCCAGGTTGCTGAAGTACACTTTCCGCGGTGAGGCGACCACCGCCGCGAGAGCGTTTTTTGTCCGGCGACTGAAGGCCGACGATGTCAGCATCTGCTATGTGCTTACGGTTGAGGCCGTCGCCCAACACGATGACATGCTGCTGCCGGTGCTCGACCGGGTGATCAAGACGGTGAAATTGACGGCCGTTCAGCATCCGGTGTTGCTTCCGGTGCGACTGAGCGTCAAGCCGGTCCGCGATGAGAGGCTTGGCTTTGCCGTTCGTCCCCCGATTAACTGGTATGTCCGGTCAACGCCGATGGGGATATCAATGGGGCAAACGGACTACCTGACCGGAGGGCGGCCTTCACCGCTGGTCACCGTTGCGGTGGCCGAGGTCGCAGAGGGCGCCAAGTCCAAAGCGTGTATGAAAAAGGCGATCCAGCCGTACTTGGCCGCAGCCAGGGAGGGCGGACCGTCGGTCGACATTCTCTCGCACGAAGTGACCAAGATGGGCGGGAATCTCGCCCATCAAGTCATGATCCGACTGACCCCCAAGGGCTCCCCGGCTACCAGGCCCGGCAAGGAGCCGTCTGCGCCGGATGCCAGACAGGCGCCGGGCGAGGCTACCCAACTCCGCATCCTGCGGGTGATCTGCGTGGCCGCCGACAAGGACCGCCCCTTCCGCAGTTACGCCATGATTATGGTCTGCCGCACCGCCGAGGTGAAGGCTGTTCGGGCGGCTATGGACACCATAGCCGGCGTATTCGAGGTGCTGTCGTCCACCGCGCCGGATACCCGACCGGCCGACAAGAAGGCCGCAAAAAAGGCCGCAAAATGACCTTACGCAGCGGGCGTGTTTTCTATATCATTTTTCCGGTATGATTGAACCGAACAGTATCGTCGCCGGCGACTGTATCCGGATCATCGGCAAAACTCTCCTGCCCCAGGTGGATATGGTCTTTGCCGACCCCCCATTCAACATTGGGTACAAATACGACGTCTATCGGGACCGCAAGGCCTACCGGGAGTACTATGCGTGGACCGAAAAATGGATGGCCGCCTGCAGCAGCGTGCTCAAGCCGACTGGGAGCATGTGGGTGGCCATCGGCGACGAATACGCAGCAGAGATGCGAATCATCGCGCGCGAAGCCGACCTGCACCTGCGTAACTGGGTGATCTGGCACTACACCTTTGGACAGAATACCAAGCGGAAGTTTG
>JASLZV010000038.1:6589-10024 GCA_030754715.1 Phycisphaerae bacterium | reverse complement strand
TGCCGGATGCGCCGGGCTTCCTGAGCCTCTTCGTTGGCGGCCCTGGCCTGGTCGAGAATCTGCTTTCTCAGTTCGGCGATATCCTGCCGGACGCCCTCCTGGCCGAGGTTGGGCATCAGTTCGCCCAGCGGCACTTCCACCTGGAGGCCGTCCGACTCTACCAGCGCGATCTGCTTGTGCAGTTCCAACCGCACGAGGCAACACTTCTTCTTCAACGACGGTACGAACATCTCGTCGCCGCCTTTGAGTTGATTGAGCGTGGCCAGCCACGTTTCGAACTGCCCCCGCAGGCGGTGCAGATCGGCGAGTTTGGCCTGGTAGAGTTCCTGCCGGCTCATCGCTTCGATCCGGGCGGTCTGTGCTTCGGCGTGGGCCTTTTCGGCCATCTGTCTGGCCGCTCCGGTGGCTCGGATCGCCCGCCTGAACTGGCGGCCCTGGGTGTCGAGGTGTCTGCGTGCCGAAGAGACCACCGGCCTGGGCAGACCAAGGCGCTTTGCCACGGCGATGGCGTGAGACTCACCCGGCGTGCCAATCTGCAGATGATATGTCGGCTTTAGCGTTTCGGTGTCGAACTCGACCGAGGCATTGTCGACTCGCTCATGATTGAAGGCGTAGGCCTTCAGAACGCTGAGGTGGGTGGTGACCATACCCAGGCAGCCGAGGCGTCGGAGTTGATCGAGGATGGCCTGCCCGATCGCGCCGCCCTCGTCCGGATCGGTTCCGGCGCCCAGTTCGTCCAGGAGCACCAGGCAGGAGCGGTCGGCCTTGCGGAGTATGTAGCGGATCCGCTTGATGTGCGCGCCGAAGGTGCTGAGCGACTGCTGCAGCGATTGCTCGTCGCCGATGTCAATCAGTACGTCGCGGATGACCGGCATGGTCGCGCTGCGGCGGACAGGCACGTGCATGCCGCTGTGGGCCATCACCACAAGCAGGGCCACCATCTTGAGCGTAACGGTCTTGCCGCCGGTGTTTGAGCCGGTAATCACCAGCAGGTCAAAGTCGCTGCCCAAGCGTACGTCGATGGGTACTATCTGCTGGGGCCGCTCCTCCGGCGCTTCGGGTTTTTCGCTACCGCTCGGCGCTTGGCGGACTTGCCCCGCCGAAGCGAGCAGGCCTGCCGAGTGCGACTCCTGGTGTACCAGGAGCGGGTGGCGAGCCCGGTCGAATCGGAGCGGCCCGTGCTCGGTGATCTCGGGGCAGGTCATGTCGAACTGGTAGGCGTACTGGGCCTTGGCCGACAGGACGTCCAACTGCGCCAGGGTTCGCATGGTGTCGGTGATTTCGCGAGAACGCGCGCCCACGCGCAGGGCCAGTTGGTTGAGGAGTCGCTGCTCTTCGCGGCGCCGGTCATTGCACAGGTCGGCCAGGCGGTTGTTCAGTTCGACGCTGGCGTTCGGCTCGACAAAGACGGTCGCGCCGCTGTCCGAGGCGCGGTGCACCACACCGGGCAGGCGGCCGCGGTTCTCGACCTTCACAGGCAGAACGTATCGGTCGCCATGGAGCGTAACCGTTGCGCTTTGCAGGAGTTTGGCCACTTCCGGCTGGCGGAGATATCCGTGGATCACGTCGTGGATCTCCTGCGTGGTGGCAGTAATCCGGCGGCGAAGTTCGCTCAGCCGCGGTGAGGCATCGTCGCGGATGGAAGCGTCGGGACCTACGATCGCCCGGATGGCCTCCAATTCATCGTCGAACCGACCCACGTGCCGGGTGAACTCCGCCAAAAGGTCGAGCGTTTCGTCCAAACCGTTGAGGTACTTTAGCACGCAGCCGGCGCCTTCCAGGGCCGAAGCAATGGCTGCGAAATCCTCGCCGCCAGCCCCGCCACCGGCATGGGCGAGCGACAGCGGACCAGAGATGTCAGTCACGCCCCCCAGCGGCACCAGGCCGCAATCGCGGATCGCCCGGACCATCTGTGAGGTTTGGCACAACCAGCGCCGGACAGTGTCGGGATTTCTTGACGGGCCAATCCGTGCGGCCAGGGCCTTGCCCGATCTGGTCGCACAGAACCCCGACAGGATACGTCGGACGGCGTCGAATTCGATTCTGTCAAGAGTAAACGGATCCATGTGCGTCCCGCCTGAGGGCTTCCTGATGTATTATACTGCACCCTACAGCGCAGCAGGCGAAAATCGCGCCGCCCCAGGCGCCCACATGGGGGCTAATCCTTTCCCACCAATTGTTTCAACTTCATGGCATAATGACAGTAATTCCCCCACGATACGTCATCCGGAATGCCGTGGTCCAGGTCCGGAATGTATCTTTCCGTATCCAGTGCCGGCCTGATGCGATCCAGTTCCCTGTCGATGGCCTGAGGGTCTTTTGCCAGTACCCGCTTGTCGATTCCTCCCATCATCGCCATGTTGGGATACTTTTTCCGAAGGACGTTTACATCACAGCCGGCCGCCACCTCCATCGGAAACAGGTAATTGACCCCGCCCCCCAACATCGGGGGAATAATGAGGTCGGGGTTGCCATCCGTATCAACAGAAATCACGGGAATCTCGTGTTCATCGGCGAAGCTTTTTATCCGCCGGTAGCACGGCCCCATGAACTCGTTCCAGTGTACGGGAGAGATCAGCGGTCCTTGGCGGCCACACATGTCCTCCCAGATGTGAATCATGTCAACGCGGACACCTTCGGACACCACATTCTCGAAGACGGCAAGATAGACGTCGGTCAGGTGATCCATTATCTCGTGAACGAGGTCGGGCATCGTGTAGAAAGCCAGCAGGCACTCCTCGTCACCGAGCAGCCACCGCAGGCCACCGAATACTCCCACGTCGGGATAACTACCCAGTTGGATGGGCAAACCTTTGCCCATCCACTCCTTACATTGGCCGTGCCAATCGCCGGCTAGGCGCTGGGGGTGGTGAGGGTCGAGCCGTTCGGCCTTGAACCGTTCCCAGTCGTCGCGGTCCTTGACGGGAAACTCGAGGAACTCCGACATGGACTCGGTATGTTTGGGGTTGCGCCTTTTGATGCCCCATCCATCTATCCAGACCATGTAGTTGTCGTCCTCCTCGAGGACCTTCTGTTCGATCATCGGGCATGGGCCGTAATTCACCGGCACGATTAATGGTGAACATTCAGCCCCGAAATGTCTTTGGACATCGGCTATATCCTCGAACTGTTTCGGCATCCCTTCGCTCTTCCACCGCTGCCAAGTCGTCTTCCATGGGCCCCAAAACAGCCAGTAAGGCGGTCTATCCACCGGCCTACCTAAGATGCAAGCGAGAAAACGCTCCCGATCCGTCATTTGCAATCTCTCTTTCTTTGTCATTCAGACAGCCGTTCGCGACGGCCTTTAGCTGCCGGTCAACTAATTCATGTACGTACCGCCGGCGAGTCCGCGATGCGTTATTTATATAGATTCGCACCGCACAGCAAGCGAAAAACACGCCATCGCGATGGGTGGGGGGTCGGGAACAGCAGGTT
>JASLZV010000038.1:0-6579 GCA_030754715.1 Phycisphaerae bacterium | reverse complement strand
AGGTTGCATCGTTTGGGCCAGTCGCTAGGATATGGGCCATGGCTGTAAAGAAGAGCGCCAAACCAATGACTTACACGGACGCCGGTGTTGACATCAACGCCGCAGAGCTGATTGTCAAGCGGATCGGGGCGATGGTAAAGCGGACCAACACGCCCCGCGTGCTGGATGAATTCGGCGGCTTTGCCGGCTGCTTCAGCCTGGACTACTCCGAGAAACTCCTCAAGCGAAACTACAAGGACCCGGTTCTGGTGGCCTGCACCGATGGCGTCGGCACAAAACTCAAGGTCGCGTTTATGATGAACCGGTTCGATGCCGTCGGGATCGACTTGGTGGCCATGTGCGTTAACGACCTGATCTGCTGCGGGGCCGAGCCGCTGTTCTTCCTGGATTATCTTGCCGTCGGCAAACTCAAGCCCGCCCGCATAGCCGACATCGTCGGCGGCATTTCCGCCGGATGCAGGCAAAGCGGGTGCGCCCTGCTCGGCGGCGAGACGGCCGAAATGCCCGATTTCTACAAGGCCGACGAGTTTGACATGGCCGGCTTCGCCGTGGGGGTGGCCGAGCGCAGGCGGATCATCAACGGGTCTCGCACCGAGGTAGGCGACGTGGCTATTGCCCTGGGTTCCGATGGGCTGCACTCCAACGGCTACAGCTTGGCCCGGCGGGTGCTGCTGGGAGGAGGGGGGTATAAACTCGATTCGCGCCCCGCCCTTCTGGAAGGCGCCTCCGTGGGCGAGGAGATGCTGCGCCCGACGCGAATCTACGTCCGTTCTGTGTCCAAGGTGCTCAAGAACTACCGTGTCAAGCGCGTGGTGAAGGCGATGGCCCATATCACCGGCGGCGGGCTGACGAGCAACCTGCCGCGCGTGCTGCCAAGTGGTCTGACAGTCCGCATCAAGCGCGGTTCCTGGCGAATTCCGCCCATATTCAGACTCATCGCTAAGAAAGGTCCGGTTGATGCGATCGAGATGATGCGCGTCTTCAACATGGGCGTGGGCTTTGTGATAATCGTCGCGCCTCACTTCGCTCATGCCATAATGACCACACTGACCAAGGCAGGGGAGCGCTGCTGGGTACTGGGCAAGGTCAAAAAAGGCGGACCGGCGCTGCAGTGGGCCTGAGCCACCTGGCGTCGGGGGCACACTCGACGCGACCGCTTTTTTCTGATACTCTTTAGCAACCAAATATGATTCGTCAGTGGGAAACGCAAGTCGACTGAGGCCGCTGAAGATGTCCGACCAACCAAGGATTCTTGTAGTCGGTTCCATCAACATGGACGTGGTAATGCGGACGGCGCAGATGCCTGCGCCGGGTGAAACGGTGCGCGGCGAGGGATTCTCCACTTTGCCCGGCGGCAAGGGCGCCAACCAGGCCGTTGCCGCCGCCCGTCTCGGCGCCCGCTGTCATATGCTCGGCCGCGTGGGCGACGACGCCTTCGGGTGCGCCCTTGTCGACAGCATGATCGCCGAAGGTGTCAACTGTGACAACGTGATGATCACCGAAGATGCAGCCACCGGGGCGGCGATGATCCTTGTGGACAACTGCGGTGAGAACGCCATTGTCACCAGCGGGGGCGCAAACAGGCAAGTGACTCCCGACGACATCTTCGGCCAAGGGGAACTGTTCGAGCAGGCCGATGTGGTCCTGCTGCAATTGGAACTGCTCTTGCCAACCGTCAGGGCGGCTGTCGACCTGGCGCGGCGGCACCGGTGCAAGGTCGTCCTGGACCCCGCCCCTGCCCCGCGTCCGATGCCGGAAGAACTGTTCCAGGTGGACATCCTCTCGCCCAACGCCGTGGAGGCCGAACACATCACCGGGAAACAGGCCGTCGAGGAACGCGCAGACCGGCAGGTGGCTTCGGAACTGGTCGAGCGCGGTGCCGGGACGGCCGTCCTGAAACTCGGTCCCCGTGGTGCGATCGTGGTCTCGTGCGACGGGGAGATCGCCCGCGTGCGCCCCTATCGAGTGAACATCGTCGATACCACCGGGGCGGGCGATGCGTTCACCGGCGCGCTGGCGGTGGCCGTGGGACAGGGAAAACGCCTGGCGGAAGCGACCAAGTTCGCCAATGCGGCCGGCGCCCTAACCTGCACCAAGCTCGGCGCGCAGTTGGCCATCCCAACCTGCGACGAGGTTCGTATCCTCATGCAAGACCAGCCGCAATAATGCCGTCCGCCCGTGGAACGGACGCCGCAGGAGACCGTCATGCCACTGTCCAGGGAGTCCTTCAAGGCCGACCAAGAGACCGAACTGACCCGGCGGGCACGGTGGATGACCGCATCGCTGTGGGCGTTGGGGGCGATGCTGGCAGTGGCCCTGTTTGTCGGCGCGCGCCTTGTACCAGCGGGCAGGCCGATCATCCGTATCGACGGGGTCGATCCGGCCTGCTACTACAACACCGCTCATTCAATGCTCTTCGACCGCGACTTCGACCTGACCAATCAGTACGGACGGCTGTGGCCGTTGTCCCCCAAGTTCATCTATGTCCATCCCAAGACCCATCGCCCCACCAGCCCGTTCCCCATCGGATACTCCATACTCCAGATGCCGTTCCTGTCAGTCGGCCACCTGCTGACCTTCGCGGTTTACGGCGAAAGCGACGGGTATTCGTTTCTCTGCAAGGCGGCGTATTTCACCGGGAACATCTTCTACCTGTGCGTTGGGCTGACGTTTTGCTTTTGGTTCCTGCGATCCGCCGCCCAGACCGCCGGCGCCGAGACCCGCCGGGCCGACTGGAGCGCCTGGCTGGTAGTCCTGGCGATCGTTCCCGGCACAGCTGTGGGGTATTACTCCTTCTCGGCCATGCCGCACGTGGCGGCCTTCGCCGCCTGTTCAGCCTTTCTGTACGCCTGGTGGTGCGCCAGGGACAGCGATTCGGTAGCACGATGGGCCCTGGTAGGACTGGCGGCCGGGATGGTCACGCTGTGCCGTTGGCAGGCGGCGATCTTTCTCGTGATCCCGCTTGTTTACGAGGTCGGGCGGCTGGTCCGCAACCCGCGGGAGTTTTTTTGCGGCTCCTGGCCGCGATGGCTGGTCGGGCGCGTGCTGGCGGCGGCGATGTTGGCGGCTGTGCTCGTGCCGCAGTTTGTCCAGTGGAAGGTCATCTATGACAGTTACTTCACCATTCCCCAGGGCCGCGGATTCCTGAAGTTTCCGCCGGTCCACCTGGGGCAGGTGCTGTTTTCGACCCATCACGGTTGGTTTGTGTGGACGCCGTTGACGCTGCTGGGGTTGCTGGGGCTGCTATGGGGTTTTTGGCGGCGCCGGCGGGCGGCGTGGGTATGCGGGCCGGCGCTGGCTGCCCTGGCGCTTCAGTGCCTGCTGGTGGGATGCCTGCGGTACAACTGGCACGGGCATCACTCGTTTTCCATTCGCATGCTGACCTCAAGCATTCCGTTTGTAGCCCTGGGGCTGGTGATGTGGGTGGTGCTGAGCGGGCGATGGGTAAGGCGACTGGCGGTCGTGCTGGGGGTGGGCTGCGCGATCTGGAGCCTGATCTTCGCCTTGGAGTTCCGCCTGGACCTGATCCCAAAGGACGGGCGGTTGACGCTGGGAGAACTGGTGGGCGACAAGATTTCCCTGCGGTCGCTGTGGCAGCGAAGCCGGGCCGCATCGGCTGCCTGGGCGGCCCTGGACGAAGACAAACCACAGGCGGCCCTCGAAACCGCCCTGCGGGCTCGTGTCCGGTTCGGCGTCAGCCGGGACCTGCTGGCGGTCCTCGCCCAGGCCTATCATCGCCTCGGACGGGCGGACAAGGAATCCGCCGCGCGCGAAGAACTCCAAAAACTTCTGGATTCACGGTTATACTGAACGGCCCACACTGGCAGTTGTCTGGCACCCCTGACCGACCACAACAAGGAAACTTCCCGCCTGCCTGAAATCTGTTATGGCCTCTGGTGTAAGACGGACGATGTGCAGAGATTCGGTCCGCCCATTGCGCGGATGCTACTGCCCCGCCACCTGGACGATGACGCGCCGCTTCCGCGGGCCGTCAAACTCACAGAAAAACACCCCCTGCCAGGTGCCCAACGCCATTCGTCCGCCGACCACCGGTACAATGGCCGAACAGCCGACCAAGGAACTCTTGACGTGGGCGGCTGAGTTACCCTCGCCGTGTCGATAAAACCTTTGCCGCCACGGCACAGCCGCGTCCAGGGCGGCCAACATGTCGTCGATCACGTCGGGGTCGGCGTTCTCGTTGATGGTCACGCCGCCGGTGGTGTGCGGCACGTATACCGTCACCTGCCCGCTGGTCACACCGGCCTGGCGAACGGCCTCAGCCAGGCGCGGGGTAATGTCGAGCATCTCATTGCGGCTGGCGGTCTTCATGTCGAATGTGCTCGTATGCATGGAGCCTAATCTATGGTTTCCAATCCTCAATTTCCAATCCTGTCTCTCAGCAGGCAGGTTCCAATTATTCGCTGTGAACTCCTCGAAGGGCCATAGTCCCGATTGAAGACGCGGCGGATCGCTAAATAACGACCCGCCGCGCTACTGGTCAGCCTAATCGCCAACAATCAACCCCTGGTCCGCCTTGACGATCTATAACCCTTAAACGACCGGGGACTTCGGTTTAGTACATGTCGGGGCCACCGCCCGGCGCGGGCGGAGCCTTCTTTTCCGGGATCTCCGAGACCACTGCATCGGTGGTCAGCAGCATACCCGCAACCGACGCGGCGTTCTGCAGGGCGCACCGCTCAACCTTGGTCGGTACAATCACGCCAGCGGCCACCAGGTCGCAGTATTTCCCGGCCATGGCGTCGTAGCCAAAGTTGGGCTGCTTCGATTCCATGACTTTGGCGGCCACAATGCTCCCCTCCAGGCCGGAGTTCTCCGCGATCTGTTTGAGTGGCGAGACCAGCGCCCGCCGGACGATGTCCACCCCGGTCTTCTCGTCTTCGAAATCGCACTTGACCCGATCCAGCGACTTCAGCACCCGCAAAACGCCCGTCCCGCCGCCAGCCAAGATGCCTTCTTCCACCGCAGCGCGGCAGGCGTGCAGGGCATCCTCCACGCGAGCCTTCTTTTCCTTCATCTCCACCTCGGTGGCCGCCCCGACGTTAATCTGGGCCACCCCGCCGGACAATTTCGCCAGTCGCTCTTCCAGTTTTTCCTTGTCGTAGTCACTGGTGGTGGCTTCGATCTCGGCCTTGATCTGCTCGATCCGCCCGGTGATGTCCGCGCTGGCCCCGGCGCCCTCGATGATAGTGGTGTTGTCTTTGTCGATTCGGACGCGCTTGGCCGACCCAAGGTCGGTCATCTGGATATTTTCCAGACTGATGCCCATGTCTTCCATGACGGCCTTGCCGCCAGTAAGGACCGCTATGTCGCGGAGCATATCCTTTCGGCGGTCACCAAAGCCGGGGGCCTTGACCGCAACCACCTGCAACATGCCGCGAAGTTTATTCACCACCAGGGTCGCCAGGGCCTCGCCTTCGACGTCCTCGGCAACCACCAGCAGCGGTCGCCCAGCCTGGGCGATCTTCTCCAGCAGCGGGACCAGATCCTTGATTGCCGAGATTTTCTTCTCGTTGATCAGGATCAGCGGTTTGTCCAGGTCGCACTCCATTGTCTCGACCTTATTGACGAAGTGTGGGGAAATATAGCCGCGGTCAAATTGCATACCCTCGACCAATTCCACGTTGGTATCCAGGCCCTTGCCCTCCTCAACGGTGATCACGCCGTCCTTGCCCACCTTGTCCATAGCCTCGGAGATCATCTGCCCGACTTCGCTGTCCTGGTTGGCTGCACATGTGCCTACCTGGGCGATTTCCTTGCTGGCGGTCACGGCGTGGGAGAGCTTCCCTAGTTCTTTAACAATGGTATCCACCGCTTTGTCGATACCGCGCTTCAGTTGCATGGCCTTGGCGCCGGCGGCGACGTTCCTGAGACCCTCTTCGAAAAGGGCTTCGGCGTAGATGGTTGCGGTGGTGGTTCCGTCACCCGCAACGTTTGAGGTCTTGGAGGCAACTTCCTTTACCATCTGTGCGCCTATGTTTTCGGTGGCGTCCTCCAGTTCGATTTCCTTGGCCACTGTAACTCCGTCCTTGGTGACGGTCGGCGCGCCGAAGGATTTCTCCAGGACCACCACCCGGCCGGTCGGGCCGAGGGTAACCTTGACTGCGTTGGCCAGTTGCCTGACGCCGCTGCGGATGCCTTCGCGGGCCTCCGTAGCAAATGCTATTTTCTTCTTCGCCATCGGTCTTGCTCCTGTATGTCTTTGGTTATCGTCTCGTTTACTCGCCGGTTTCCCGGTCGCCGGGACGCAGTCAACTAAGGATCGCCAGGATGTCGCTCTCGTCCATCAGGAGGTAGTCTTCTCCATCCACCTTGATCTCCGTACCGCCGTAACTGGCGAACAGAACGACGTCACTCTTGGCGACCTGGAACTTGGCGCGGCTTCCGTCATCCAGCACCTTCCCGTCGCCCAGAGCCAGAACCGTGCCTCGTTGCGGTTTTTCCTTGGCGGTGTCGGGCAGGACGATACCACCGCGGGTTCTCTCTTCCGCTTCCAGTCGCCTGATCAGAACCTTCTGGCCGAGGGGACGTAATTCCGGCGCTTTGACTGCCGCTTTGACT
>JASLZV010000389.1 GCA_030754715.1 Phycisphaerae bacterium | reverse complement strand
ATCCGAAGGACGCTGCGGCTGCCTGTCGTTCCGGAGAGTATCGCCGCGGGAGCCGCGCCCATGGCCCTGATAAGCGCATTGATCTGGACGGTTCACCCCCTCCAGACCGAGGCGGTGACGTACATTATCCAGCGGACCGAGTCGATGATGGGGCTGTTCTACCTGCTGACGCTGTACTGCGCGATCCGTGGGGCCGGGGCATCCAGCCCCGGACGCTGGTACCTGGCCGCCGTGGCCGCCTGCACGCTGGGAATGGGCACCAAAGAGACAATGGTGTCGGTGCCTCTGGTCGTCCTGGTTTACGACCGGGTGTTTCTGGCCCGTTCGTTCCGGGAGGTCTTTCACCGAAGGTGGCCCTTACACGTCGGCTTGGCCGCCACGTGGGGGCTTCTGAGTGCCCTGGTGATACCCTCGGGCGGCCGCAGTATCTTGCTCGGGTACGGATATTGGGAGGCGTTACGTTCTTACATTCCGATGCAGTTCTCAAACATCGTCCATTATTTGCGCCTGTCGTTTTGGCCCCACCCGTTGATCATGGACTACGGCGTTGTGCCGGTCGGGAAGGTCGAGCTGAATGTGCTGCACGTGATCATCGTCGTTGTGGTGCTGGCCGGGGCGCTTGCGGCGTTTCGCTACAAGCCCCACTTTGGTTTTCTGGGACTTTGGTTCTTTGCCATTCTGGCGCCTAGTTCAAGCATCATGCCGCTGTTGATTCAACCGGCCGCCGAAAAGCGGATGTACCTTCCCCTGGCGGCGGTGATTGTGGCGGTTGTGGTTTGTGCGTATGCCATTGGGCGGCGTGTTGTGAATCGGCCGGCGGACTCCAAGATCCAGGCAACCGCTGCGGGGTGGCTTGTGGGCATCGGGCTGGTCGCGATTGTGGTTCTTATCCTGGGTTACCTGACGGTCGTCCGCAATCATGACTACCGCAGCGAATTTGCCATCTGGGACGACACCATCGCCAAAAACCCGCATAATTGGCGTGCGTTTGCCAACCGTGGCTACGCCCGCGCAAGGGGGAGCGACTACGACCTGGCCATGGGGGATTACACCGAGGCTATCAGGCGTCTTAAACGAATCTCACGTCCGTCATCCCATTTTCACCGGCGAGAAGCCCACCTCCACAGGCACCGGGCCGTCACCTACAGCGCACTAGGCCAGTACGAAAAAGCGTGGGCCGACGTGGCGACCTGCCGGAGACTTGGGGGAACAGTCAGGCCCGACTTTCTTGCCATTCTTCGCAAGGTCTCGGGGCGACAAGAGTGAAAACCCCGCAGGAGATCGGTCGCGAGGCATCCGGTGGCCGGGACGGAATAGGTCAGGTGACGTGGGACGACCCCGAAAAATGAAAGGACCCATCATGGAGAAACGCATCACGTTTCCGGATGATCCGGACTTCGGCCCGTTTTACCCCGGCTCGGTGTGCCTTGTGACGGCTGTGGACTCAGGCGGCAGGGCCGATATTTGTACTGTCGGCGCCTGGGCGCTGGTCAATGGTGCGCCGCGACTGTTCGGTATCGCCATGTGCGCCCGCCCGTCGGGCAAGTACTATTGGAAGCGATACACGACCACCTGCATCGAGCAGACCGGGCAGTTCGTCATCAACATTCCCCATGCCGGCCTCAAGGAGGCGTGGGACGTCTGCGGCAGCGTCTCGCTGACCCGCCGACCGGAAGCGGACAAGTTCGCCCTGGCCGAGAGTCCCGAGACCGTGCGGCAGAACAAGGCCGCGGGGCGAATCTCGCTCGCGATGGGCATGGAGAACGGCACGCCCCTCGAGGGCCAGATCGAGAACGTCGCCCACTTCCA
>JASLZV010000388.1 GCA_030754715.1 Phycisphaerae bacterium | reverse complement strand
GGATTTTTGAGGAAGGGCCGCGTGCGTGGCCGCTTCTGACGCTGGTGGTGAAACAAGCCCCCAGCGGTTTGGTCCTTGATAGAAACCGGCCAAGCCAAGGCTTGGCTCTGGATCAGGTGCTAGGGCACCCGGAGACAGCATGATCCACATAAAGAAAGATCATGAGATTGTAGCCATGCGATTGGCCGGCGGAGTATCCTCCACCGTGCTGCGCGAGGTGGCCGCCTTTGTCCAGCCGGGCGTCAGCACGCTGGAGATTGACCAGTTTGCCGGGGAGCGCATCAGCCATTACGGTGGCAAAAGTGCCTTCCTCGGCTACCGGAGTTATCCCTGCCAAATCTGCATCTCCATCAACGAGGAGGTTGTGCATGGATTGGCCACCGAAAGGCAGTTGCAGTTTGGCGACATTGTTAGTCTTGATGTTGGGGTGCGATACGACGGCTACATCGGCGATAACGCCACAACAGTGGCCGTTGGCGGATGTGATCCCGCCGTGCAGAGGATGATGGAAGTAACCGAGAAATCCCTGTACGAAGGGGTTGGCCAAGCGATGCCTGGTAACAAGGTCGTGGATATTTCACGAGCGATTCAGAGTTGTGTCGAGGCCAACGGATATAGCATCGTGCGAGAGTTTGTTGGGCATGGCGTGGGCAAAAAAGTCCACGAAGACCCGCAGATCGCGAATTTCGACGATGGGAGCCGTCGATCCCCGGTGTTGAAACCGGGGATGACAGTGGCCATCGAGCCGATGGTCAATCTTGGCCAACGGCATGTCGAGGTGCTGGAGGATGACTGGACGGTGGTCGCCCGGGACGGGTTGCCATCCGCTCATTATGAGCACACTATCCTCGTTACCGACAGTGAGCCGGAGATTTTGACATGCCCGGAGAATTTGCCATCCGAGCCGAAGGAATTGTGAGGGACATACGCCCTCCGGCGACCTTCGTGGTGGAGTTGGTCAACGGCCATCAGGTGTTTGCCCGGGTGCTGTCAAAACAACGGGAACAGATGCCGAGCATAAAACTCGGCGACAGGTTGAATTTAGAAGTCTCGCCTGCTGATTTCAGCAATGGCGTGGTGGTTTTTTAGGAAAATAGAAAAAGTAAAATGAAAGTACGCGCATCAGTAAAGCGGCTTTGCGAGCATTGCCGGGTCATACGCCGAAAAGGCGTGGTCCGAGTCATCTGCACGTCCAACCCCCGGCACAAGCAGCGTCAGGGCTGACAGAAAGAAATTAGACCATGCCAAGAATCATCGGAGTCGACATTCCACCCAACAAGCGCATCGACATTGCATTGCGATACGTCTACGGCATCGGGCCGAAGATCGCCTCGGAGATCGTCGAGAAAACCGGCATTGAGCCGGCCACCCGCGCTAAGGATCTCGACGAGAACGACCTGTCCAAGATCGTTCACGTCATTCAGGAAGGCGATTACCTTGTGGAAGGCGATCTGCGCCGCGAGCGCAGCCTGAACCTCAAGCGCTTACAGAATATCAAGTCCTACCGTGGTCTGCGCCATGCGCGCGGCCTGCCGGTTCGGGGCCAGCGCACCTCCACGAACGCCCGCACCCGCAAAGGCAAAAAGAAAACCGTGGGCGCCCAACGCAACCCAAATGCCAAGACCGGCATTCACTGATTTTTAGCTGATCATCATGGCTGACGAAGAAAACCAACCGCAAGAACCTGAGGCCCAGCAGCCCGAGGCGGAAGCCAAGCAGGAAACCCCTGCAGAGGAAGCCCCTGCATCCAAACCAAAAGCCAAGGACGAGCCTAAAGCCAAGGACAAGCCCAAAGCCAAGGACAAGCCCAAAGCCAAGGACGAGCCCAAAGCCAAGGACGAGCCCAAAGCCAAG
>JASLZV010000387.1 GCA_030754715.1 Phycisphaerae bacterium | reverse complement strand
AACGCCGATGCCGAAGGCGGCAGTATCGAGGCGGAATTCCTGACGCCCTATGGCGAGCTCGTTGAAGGGTTCACCCGCGCCGACTGCATCGGGATTTCCGGCAGCGGCAAGGACCAGGAGATCAGATGGAAGAGCGGCACCAACCCGCGCGAGTTGGTTGAGAAATACCGCGGCGGGCTGTGCCTGAAGTTCTATCTGAAGAACGCGAAACTCTATTCGTACAGTCTGATGGAGCCGGACCCGGACGGGACGATCAATCGGTACTGGGACAACGCCCGCTGGAACGAGGCGATCCTGCACCGGTCGGACAATTGGGGCCGCACCAGCAACGAACCGACCGGTGGCCTGCCCCAACCGCCGAGCACCCAGCACGCCTCGGGCGTGCGATTCGGCCCCAATCCTCGTGCCGAGGCGAAATGGTCGTGACCAGTGGGACATGCCGAGGGACTCGTAACTGAAGGAAGACTGACATGCACCGCATACAAGTCGGCATCGTGACCATGGACGGCACGCCGCGACAATCGGAAAAAAACTATACTCGCCTGGAACAATACGTTCGCCAGGCGGTCGCCCGACGGGCGCAATTGGTTGTCGCGCCGGAGAATATACTGGACGGCTACGCCGCCTGCACCGATCCGGACGTCACCAGGGAGCGCCTGCTGGAAATCGCACAGACCATTCCCAACGGACCGTACCTGGCCCGCGCAGGGCAACTGTGCAGGGAACTGAGCATCTATCTCGTGTTTGGCTTTCTTGAAAAGATCGGAACCGACCTGTTCAACTCCTGTGCGATGTTCGACCCTCAGGGGCGGATCATTGCCAAATACAGCAAGGTCCATCCGGCCGACGAGTCTTACATTACGCCCGGCCGAGAACTCAAGCCCTTCGACACGCCGATCGGCCGGGTGGGCTTTCTGATCTGCGGCGACCGGAACATCCCGGCTAACTTTGCCACCCTTGGGGCACAGGGCGTGGAAATCGTTATCTTACCCATGGATGGCGGGGGCGGGCCGGGCAACGCAGAACTGATGCGGAGGCGGGCTTGTGAAAACCACTGCTGGATTGTGGTGGCCAACACGTGGAGCGCCGCGATGGTCAGCCCGCGGGGCGAACTGTACCTGGAACGCTATGAATCGGAATGCGTGAGCGTTCAGCGACTGGACTATTCCGAAATTCCTAAGGGCGAACAGCGAAAGTGTTTCAAATACCGGCGCACGGACCTCTACGGTCCGCTGGCAGGGTCAGCCGAACCCCATTCGCACTACGATGCCAATGGATACCCGACCGAGTTGGAAGAAAAGTCTCGATCCGAACATCGCCAGGAACTCCGCCGCGGGCGCAATGAACAGCAGGCTGATTATCCGCCGGTCCACGACGTTTAATCTGGATGCAAGGAGAAGAATATGACTGATGCATATGCCAACAGAATTGTTCGAAACGCCCTGTGGCTTGGGCTGGCAGTAGGTCTCCTTGCCGCACAGGCGGCCGCCGAGCCACTCCACAAGAAGCAATATGAATTGTATTCGTGGAAGTGGGCGAAGGACGCCGCCAAGGCCTACCGAGGCGCCGGCGAGACCCCCGAGTATCTGTCTAAGGACATGCCGATGCCTGCCCTTACGGCCGGGGAAAAGGCACTGGGATTTGTTGTGTTCCAGACCCACTGGATGGAGCGGTCGTTTCCTATCAGCGTCCCGACCAGGAAGCAGATTACCGGCCGCATCCGGATATTCGCTTCGCTGGGTGAGTTTGAGCCGGCTACGTTTCTCATTCGGCCGCAGAAGGACCTCAAGAAGGTCTCTATTGCCTTGGCCGGCAGCCTCAAGGGGCCGGGCGGCGCGGAGATTCCCGCCGCCAACG
>JASLZV010000386.1 GCA_030754715.1 Phycisphaerae bacterium | reverse complement strand
CCCGCCATCCGATGTCGTCGTGTGAGTATGCAGGTTGGCCTTGTACCACTTTCCGGAAATCTCGAATGGGTTTACAAGATGGTTCATGCGGATAATTCTTCCTGTGATTGCGAATTCTTTGTATTCTCCATGGTCGGACATCCATATCCAAGCAACTTCGCCGCATTTGACCGGAGTATTGCACCGGTTTCTTTCTCATTCAGCCCTAGCCCGCCAATATCCTGGACCCCCTCGTTCTGGTCGCACCAAGGCCAATCGGTACCGAACATGACCCTCTCGACGCCGTGTGCCCGGATCAGATCGGCGGCGCGCCGGAGACCCAGAAACCGTATGCTGAACGACGTTTCCAGGTAAACGTTCGGGCCCCGGCCGACGAGATACCGGTGGACCTGATCCCACGACCGCCAACCGCCCAGGTGCGTGCAGATGAGGGCCAGGTGGGGGAACCTATCGATAACTCGCCCCAGGCGAACCGGGGCGGATCGGTTGTCGTCCTGAGGGAAGGCGATGTCCCGCCCGCAGTGGAGCGTAACCGCCAGGCCGACCTCAGCAGCCTGGCCGTATATCTCGTCCATGCGCGCATCGTCGGCGTGGAAGTCCTGATACATCGGGTGGAGTTTGAGACCGCTGAATCCCTCTCCGGCGATCCTGCGGACCCACCCGGCCGCATCGGGCGTGCGGGGATGAACGGACGGAAACGGGGCGATCCGGTCGCTGCGAATGTCACAGCACCATCGCAGGATGCCCGCTGCCTGGTCCGGCTTGGTGGCAATCGCGCACGGGACGGAAACATCCACGCCGGCGGCGTCCATCGAGGCAAGCAGGCCGCCCACCGTGCCGGACCCCACGGCCCTCCAGTCAGCCGCCGCCTCCAGTTCGCCGATCGCCCGCTCGGCAAGTGCATCGGGAAAGGCGTGCGTGTGCACGTCAATGGCGTTCATAACAAAAAGTATACTTCAAACGCATGTTCCGGCCAATACATCGCAACGCCACCTTGAAAATCGCGCCCCGCCGACCTATCATACGTCGCTTCCCGGCCGTGCCGCACCACGCACAATGAGCACCATGGAGATCCCCGACGATCATGAGCGACGCAGCCCAAGGCGGTAACGAACTGATGGACAAACTGGTGGCCCTGTGCAAACGTAGGGGATTCATTTTCCAGTCGTCGGAGATCTACGGCGGTATCGGCGGCTTTTGGGACTACGGGCCGCTCGGCGTGGAACTCAAGCGCAACATCAAGAACGCCTGGTGGGAGGACATTGTCTCCAAGCGCGACGACATCGTCGGCCTGGACTGCTCAATCATCATGAACCCCAAGGTATGGGTGGCCTCCGGACACATCGAGGGATTCTTCGACTCGATGGTGGACTGCAAAGAATGCAAGAGCCGCTTCCGCGCGGACCATCTGTTCGGGGTTTCCATATCATCCGATAGTGATAATCCCCCCCAGGCGGTCGTCACCATCGTAGCCTCGAGCGAAGAGCAGGCCCGAAGGCTCGTGGAGCAGAACTGGAGGTCGATCAAACGCAAACATCGCCTGCGCGATGATCATCACCTGCATTCTTACTGTTGGTTGGACGAAACCGAATTCTTCACGAAAAAATCGAATTGCCCAAACTGCGGACAGTATGGAACACTCACCAACCCGCGGGATTTCAACTTGATGTTCAAGACCCATTACGGAGCGATGGAAAATTCATCGACGCTGACCTACCTCCGTCCGGAAACCGCCCAGGGAATCTTTGCCAACTACAAGAACGTGCTGGACTTTGTTTTAACTTACGGACGGGGTATTCTCAATACCGTCATCTACTGCACTCTTGCTGTTGGCTTGGCATTGCTGGTCAACCCTCTAGCTGCTTACGC
>JASLZV010000385.1 GCA_030754715.1 Phycisphaerae bacterium | reverse complement strand
AAAAGTACTCAAGGGCCATCGAGTCCACAAAGGTGACATTCTCCATGTCCAGCACCACATCCACGATCTCCTCGTTTTGGAGTTGGTGATCAACGGCCTGCTGGAAAACACTGAGGGTGTCTTCGGTGAGATCGCCCTTTGGCTTGAGCATGACGGCATGCCCGTAGTTTTCCGCGGCTATATTCATTGTTTCTGCTCCTCGGCCGGTTCGAGCGGAAGGACGGTCTCTGATGGCTGATAGAGTTCCTCCATGGTCGCCTGGAGGTCCCAGGAAAGCATCTTCTCGACCAACATCGCGTCGAATTGCGTGCCGGCGTTAGCGCGGATTTCATCGCACACCACCTTCAGCGAGAGCCCCTGGCGGTAGGTCCGGTCGGAGGTCATGGCGTCAAAGCAATCGGCCAGTCCCACGATCCGACCTTCGATGGTCATCTCGTTCCCCTTCAGCCCGCTGGGGTATCCGCTGCCGTCGGGACGTTCGTGGTGGGTGCGAATGGCCGGGATGACATCTTCGAGTTGGTGGATGTCGCCGAGGATCTTTGCCCCGACCACCGGGTGGCTCTTGAGTTGTACATACTCCTGTTCGGTGAGGTGCCCTCGCTTCCGCAGCACCGCGCCCGGCACGCCGATTTTTCCGATGTCGTGCAGTAAGCCCGCCAGATAGATATTATGAACATGCTGAGTATCGAAACCACAGTCCTCCGCCAATCGCCGCGAAATCAACGCCACACGCCGCGAGTGACCGCACGTGTAGGGGTCCTTGGCGTCGATGCTGGCCGTCAATGCATGCAATACCCCCATCAGGAGGCTTTGCAGGTCGGCATACAGGCGGTTGTTTTCCAGAAACACCGCCGATTGTGTGCCGACGGACCGCAGCAACTTCAGGTCGATGCTGTTGAATTCCCCGCCGATCTTATTGAGGCCCATCAAAATGCCCGCCGGCGGCCCGTCGGTTACCAGCGGCACGGCCACCACGGTCTTGATCATGCCGTCAAGGCATTCCGATTCGTTCGAACGGAAATCATTTTCCACGATGCCGCGGCCATCCGTTCCAAAACACGGTTCCAGGCACGTCGAGGCCAGCAGCCTGATCTTTTCTTCCGGCAATTCGCAGTCCCCCGAAACAACCACAGTTCCGCTTTCGTCGGTAATCGAATAGGCATACACCACAGCGATGGCCGCCTGTACCCCCATCACCTCGCGCAGCCCGTCGCAAACGCTCTGCAGGTAGGCGCGCGGTTCCCGGGTCACCTGCATGGATCTGCTGATGCGGTAAACCAGGGAGAGTTCCTCGTACGTGGCGGTCAGGTTTATGCTGAGGTTGGCCAGTTCCTTCTGGCTGGCCTGGGCAGCCAGTTCGTCGTCGAGTAGTTGCCGCAGAAGGTCGTGGACATGCCCGGCACTAGGGACGAGGCGTGCGCAGGCCTCGTTGGCAAGCCGAGCCATTACCTGCCGATCCAAGCGGAGCCGATCGCACAGGCGAGCCAGCTGCTCTTCATCGAGTATTTCTTGTTTGGTGAAACACGCAACGGCCACACCAATGATCCTGCGGCGCCGCTTTACGGGCAGGGCGACCAGTTGGCATCCTGTCGGGGCGGTGGTCTCGTGCGGTACGTTGTTCTTCAGCACATTCCCGGCCAACGCACTATGGGCATCGGCGCACACCTGCCCGCAGCCGCACACCTGTCGACAAAACTCGCATCGCGGTTCGATCGCCCCGGTGCACCTGCCGTCATCATCGTGCACCGACAGGTTCATCCCAAGGTCCGCCACGCGGTTCTTCAGGCCCTCAAACACTTGCTCCAGCATTACTTGGAATCGGGCTGTCGCCGTCTCGATCTGGTTCATAACCTTTCTCCGGCCGGAGCATCGCCGG
>JASLZV010000384.1 GCA_030754715.1 Phycisphaerae bacterium | reverse complement strand
CTACCTGGAAGACCTGTCGGTCGACCAGGCGGCTGAACGGTGCGGTTGGAGCCTGGCCATGGTCAAGGTCCAGGCCCACCGCGCACGAAAAAAACTCAGAGCGTTGTTCGATAAATCGCAAAAGGCCGGGTGGCTGAAGCAGTGATAATCGTGGAGACAAGACCATGAATGAAGAGCGGATACTGCGAAAACTCGTCTCGGCGTCGCGCGGAGACACGCCTCCGCTGATTGACGTGACGGACCGGGTACTCGGAGACCTTGCCATTACGCGCAGGGGCAAGGACCTGCTGTTGTGGTTGTCGGCAGCGGTTTCTTCCGCCGCCGCCGCGTTTATCACCGTCGCTGCCCTGCAGGTCTCGCTGGCACGAGGCGACCCATTCGGCGACTTCCTCGAGTCCATTGTGGCGGTGATACAATGAACCAGAGACAATCAAACAGATCGACTGATACCGGATCGCTTCGACCTGCGCCCGGGCGGAGACGCGTGTCCCTGCTGTTGGTGACCGTGATTTTTGTTTCGGGCGGACTTGTCGGCGCGGGGCTGGCGGTGATTTTCCAGCCACAGAAGGCTCTGCGCGGCCGAAAGTCTCCCCAGGAGATCCGAGACCTGATGACGCGGAAAATCGCCGACAGGATCGGTCTATCCGACCAACAGACCCAACAGGTGCGGCAGATCATGGAAGAGCGGATGAAGGAACTCCAAAAACTCCGTCTGGAGATTCAACCGCGAATGAAGGAACAGGCCGGTGTGCTCCACAAAAAGGTTTCGGCCCTGCTGGACAACGGGCAAAGGCCCAAATGGGAGAAACTCTACGCGGAATTCCACCGGAAGTGGTTCAACAGACCCGGATGGGACAAGCCAACCACTCAACCGGCCGGCCCAAGCGGGTAGGTAATCCCTGAGACTCGCCCTCAGGAATACCGGCCGTACTTCCTGCCCGCCTCTACAAAAGCATATAGATTCTCTTCGGGCGTGTCGTAGGGTGTCTGGTCGCCGACGCCCAGAATGTAGCCGCCTGATTCCTTGGCCGCTTCCATGCAGCGAAGAACGTCCTGTTCCACGTCGCGGGGCTTGCCGTGCAGCATGACGCTGATCGAATTGACGTTTCCCCTGAGTGACACCTTGCGGCCGAATGTCTCCTTGACCTCGGCCAGGTCAACATCCCCGGTGGGAGGCGATTCCAGCGCGTCAAAACCATCCACCCCCATCTCAAGGGTAATCGGCAGGGCCTGGCGGGATCGGCCGCACATGTGGTATTGCACCGCCCGCTTGTGCCTCCGGGCCACCCGGCAGACGGCCTTGCCGAAGTCAAGAGTGTATTTCCTGTGCCAATCGGGGCTTATAACGCTCATGGAGGTGGTTGACCCGCCGATGCCCACGCTGTCCAGCGGCGTACCGGCAAGGACATAGTCAACCAGGGCCACAGCGTATTCGGTATATGCCTTAAACACCCCCGCCAGGAGATCCGAATAATCGAACAGATCCATGATCATCGTCTGGGTCGTTCTGAGCGAACTCCACCAGTCTATCGGACAAGCAATCCAAAAGCCCACGTGCGCCCGATCGCCTATTTCATCATAGGCCGACCGTATTTCCGCCAGGTCGTGCGTGTCGGGGTGCCTGAGGAGTTCCAGCACCTTTTGGCAGTCGGACTCGGGCGACTTGACGTAAGGTGAAATAATGCTCAAAGGCGAACGACGGTCGATGAGACAGTCAGCCGATAGATCCCCCTTTGCGGTATGAATCGTTTGTGTATATGTCACTCGTTGGGGCGTTTCCCTGACATTGTGCACTTCCACCGGTGGGGCCTCCGGAGAGGGGTTCGTTTCCAAGTGCAGGAACCCGTCGCCACCGAATCTGTCAACTTCCGTCTCGACC